>JAFLJY010000017.1 GCA_022712755.1 Gammaproteobacteria bacterium | reverse complement strand
AACGGCACGTCTGACTCGTTGTGGTTTTAGTGGTTTGCTGGTGGTTGCTAATTTTGCTATGTCTTCAGGCAATTCAATATGCACCGCACCAGGTTTTTCACTGCGAGCAACGCGTATGGCTTTGCGAATGATTTCAGGAATATTGTCCTGATGTAAAATCGTGGTGGCCCATTTTGTCACCGGCTCGAACATTTTAACCACATCCATAATCTGGTGCGATTCTTTATGCAGACGTTGCGATGAACCCTGTCCGGTAAGCGCTAGCAAGGGCGCGCGATCCATGTTGGCATCAGCTACGCCGGTGATGAGATTGGTGGCGCCAGGACCCAGTGTGCCCAGACAACCGGCAGCATTGCCGGTGAGACGACCATAGATTTCTGCCATAAAAGCCGCGCCCTGTTCATGGCGGGTGAGAACGAATTTAATCCTGTGCGATTTTTCCAGTGACATCATGAAGTCGGCATTTTCCTCACCGGGCACACCAAATATGTATTCGATGCCTTCTTCTTCTAAACATTTGACGAACAGATCGGAGGCTTGCATTGTTTTTTCCATTTTTGTTTTTTTAAACAGCAATATTGTGAGAATAATTGTTGTTATTAGTTCAATGTTTTACCCATTCTGCGAACACCGTAAATTTCTTAACGTTTGCCGTCTGTGATTCTTTGTTATGCTAGCTCTGTGGTAAGATTGCAGCATTAATAATGCACATAACATGCTGTGAGGTGATTGATATGCAAACCCAAAATTTGAAAACACCATTGATAGTTATTTCAACTATTATATTTACCCTGGCATTGTTTCGTTTATTACCGCATTGGCCAAATGTGTCTCCGGTAGCAGCCATGGCCTTATTCGGCGGTGCGTATTTTGCTGATAAACGCATTGCTTTCATTGTGCCGTTTGTTGCTCTTTTTTTGAGTGATCTTTTTCTTGGGCTGCATAACTCAATGATTTTTGTTTATGCTGGTTTTGGTTTAACTGTAGCAATTGGCTTTTTGTTAAAAGACAGAATCACTTTGACCAATACCGCCTTTGCAGTAGTTGTTGCATCCGCTGTGTTCTTTTTGCTGACCAATCTTGGTGCCTGGATGATGTCCGGACTCTACGTGAAGTCGGCGGAAGGTTTGATGCAAGCATATATTGCTGGTATTCCCTTCTTTCAGAATTCTCTACTGGGCAACCTGGGTTATGCAGCCGTGATTTTTGGTGGTTATTATTTGTTGCAAAAGAATGTTGTTGGGTTGAAACAGCCAGTTGTTAAATAGCGCTCGATCGAAATCACTTTAATTAGCAACTGTTTTTATGGGTGTCTATAATCAGCTGGATGATAACGGTGAATTCCATACATATGTTGTTCTACCAACGGATTCCAGATAAAAAACAAAGAAGAATTTTTAGTAGTATCTACTATAAGACCAAAAGTCACTTTGTCTCCGCCTGGATACAATCAGCTTGCTTGAATTGGGGGAATGAATAGAAAATAAATAGAGTTTGTTTGCTTTCTTCACAGTACTATTTGTTTTTATCCTGGTATATCAAATGATTAGACAAAGGAATAAGAAAGTATTATGAAGGAATCAACTTGACCCCTAAATTACTGTTTCCTATTACTGCTCATTCCTAAAGAGAAAAACAAACATTAGCGGGTGCTCATTATTTGTTAATGATTAAACGCCGTCCATCGAATATTAAACCTGGATGTTGTTTAGCTTAATCGCAACCGTCATCATCAATGTATTCTTCACCATCATCCTGTACATAATGGGTATTCGTAAACATCATGTTGTCGATGCGATTAAACTGTTCATCCATCGCCCTTTCAACTGTTTCGTTATCCATACCATCGTAGATCATGATTCGTCCCCTGGACTCGGCTTTCAGCATACTGTCACTGGGTGTAAACAGAAGATTGTTATAAAAATGGTTGTTGGCAAAAGCTGATGTCGCCATTAAGGTCAGCAGACTTGCTAATAAAATTCTTTTTATGGCGATAGAGTAATTATTGTGTATTTGCGTATTCATTTCTGCAACTCCTCTTCAACGGTTTCTGTTTCTATTGTGTACAGTTACAATTTTAAATATAAAGCCCGAAAACACCTGTTCGAATCCAAATGAAACCCTTTTGAATACATAACGGATTCCAAACTTCTTTATATTTCTGTAAATTAGGGATAAAATTTGTTTGTGGTTACCAGCGCGCAGTCGGCTACAGATAAGAACTCCGGTGTTATACAAATCGGTGAATGGACGTTTCGCGCTAACGTTTTCCGCCTTGAATGCGGCCAAAAAGTCATCAAACTCGAACCTCGGGTGGCTAAGCTGCTGTCATGCCTTGTCGATAACGCCGGCACGCCTGTCAACAGAGAGGCGCTTATGGAGAAAGTCTGGCCGGGTACTGTAGTGGGTGATGAAGCGCTCACCAATGCAATCAATAAGTTACGCAAGGCCTTTGGTGATGACCGCCAGAATCCTCGGGTGATTGAAACCATTCCAAAAGCGGGCTATCGCCTGATTGCAAAGGTAGAACCGATAAACTCACCTGGCCCTGCTCCTGCCGGGGAATCAACACAGGCTAGAGGGAGTGCTGCAACAAGACACTGGTTGCAACGCACCTTACCCTTTGTCGCAATCATTGCACTCGTACTGACCACCTATGTACTATGGGAACCACTCAGTCTGAGTGACAAAAAAGCACTAGTGCCAGCCGAGCAAGCTGCCTCGTCCAACAAACCCTCAATTGCTGTATTACCATTTGATAATTTTAATGCAGAAAACGACTATTTTAGCGATGGAATTACTGATGACCTAATTACTGATCTTTCTAAAATCTCTGGATTTACCGTGATTGCCAGGAACTCCATGTTTACATATAAGAGGCGGGTAGTAACAGTACAACAGATAGCAGAGGAACTTGGCGCAACTCATGTACTGATAGGCAGTATACGTCGTGCTGGGAACAGTATTCGGATTAACGCTCAGTTTATAGATGCTGCTACGGGGCATCATCTATGGGCAGAGCGTTATGACAGAGAATTTAGGAATGTTTTTGAGCTACAGGATGAAATTACAGAAAAAATTGTTTCTGCCATGAAGGTAAGGTTGACTGATTATGAAAGATTAAACTTGATTAAAAGGTATACCAATAACGTAGAAGCCTATGATCTCTTTCTAAAAGGACAACAGGAGTTTTTAAAATTCACCAGGGAAGGAAACAGTGAGGCTAGAAGGTATTACCAGATGGCAACAGATCTCGATCCTGAATTTGCAAGGGCCACTGCAAACCTTGGTTGGACATACGCCCGTGATTTCCAGGACGGCTGGACATCTAACCCAGATAAATCTCTTGATAAGGCACTCGAGCTTGCACTAAAAGCCAAAAGTCTGGATCAGGCTTCCTCAAGAGTACATTGGGTATTGGGGCAGGTGTATTTATACAAAAGAGATTATGAGCAGGCTATAGTAAATGTTAAGAAGGCAATGGATTTTAGTCCGAGTAATCCTGATACGAAAATTTTGCTAGCCAGAGTTCTGGCTTTTTCCGGTGATCCAACTGAGAGCATTCGTTTGATCAAAGAAGCCATCGAGATTAATCCGTTATATCCAATGCAATATCAGATGAATTTAGGTATTGCGCATTTTGCTAACGGAGAATATGAAAAAGCTGAGAAAGCACTGAGCATAGCTTCTGAGAGAAATCCAGGCGCGCAAAGAGTCCGTATGTGGTTAGTCGCTACTTATGCAAATGCTGGGGATTTGGAAGCAGCAAAGTGGGAGTTTAGTGAGCTCTTGATGATCAATCCCAATTTTTCACTTGAAACAATCCAGCACTCCATCCCATTTAGAGATAAAAGCATTCGTGACAGATTATTTAACGGACTTGAGATTTCATCTAGACATTAATTACATCTATAAAGCGTCAAACTATGCTGCTCCATATATTTCCTGCTACTTATTTTGTCTACCGATGCCCGTCCGGTTTCCATGCTGGAACGATTCGGAAAAAAGGACGGTTTAATATTTAACGGAACTAATTATAGACATCTATTGAAAAAACACTTTTGTGTTTTTCATCTATACTTTGTTATACGGGGTCGAAACAAATAGTATTATGAAGAAAGTAACTTGACCCCTTTTTTTCCTTTTTTTCCTTTTCAAGTACAAGATCGATTTTTGCACCACTTGATGAATGATAAAAACTGGCTTGATATCTGGGGAATTCTGCCAGGATACTCTCAATGACAAACACTTCGAAACTGCCACTCAGTTAACTATTTTTGTTTATCTCGATTTATGTGGGTTTGCATGTTTAAAGTATAGAATTAAATATACAAACCTTTAAGACTCAAGAGTGAGTTTTATTCAGGGTTTTAAACCAACCCCAAGCCGCAACAAGCGCAAGCAAAAATAATAAAGCACGGCGATAAACGCGATGATAATAATAAATGCAGCACTTAAATTTATATCACTTACTCCCAGTAAGCCGTAACGAAATGCATTAATCATATACAGAATAGGGTTGACTAAGGATACGTTTTGCCAGAATTCGGGTAGCATTTTTATAGAATAAAAAATGCCACCGAGATAGGTCAGTGGTGTTAACACAAAGGTGGGGATGATGGTGATGTCATCGAAACTTCTGGCATAAGCGGCATTAATAAAACCGGCCAGTGAAAATAAGATGGAGGTTAAAATAAAGACTGCTATGGTTACGCTGTAGCTGTGTATTTGAAAATCAGAAAAAAAGGTTGCAACCAGGGTGACGGTTATGCCGACTATGATTCCCCTTGCCAGACCACCGGAAACAAAACCCATTAATATAATGTAGTTTGGTAAGGGTGATACCAGCATTTCTTCAACACTGTGGTGAAATTTGGCGCTGAAAAAAGAGGAGACCACATTGGAATAGGCATTGGTAATAACCGACATTAAAATCAGCCCAGGCACAATGTAATCCATATAGCTGAAGCCATCGATATCATTAATTTGTGAACCAATAAGTTGGCCAAAAATAATAAAGTAAAGACCGACGGAGATGGCGGGTGGCAATATGGTTTGTATCCAGATGCGAATGAAACGCAGATACTCTTTTACCATGATGGTTTTAAGTGCGACCATTTGCTGGGAGAATGTCATTTCTTTTTCTTCCCGCTTGTATTTAGACCGTTTGTGTTTTTGCTGTTTTTATTTTTCAACATTGCAATAAATAACTGCTCAAGGCGGTTGGTTTTGGTTTTCATGCTGACAACTTTTATGCCGCAGTTTTTAAGTAAGTCAAACAGGTCGGTAATGCTGTTGCTACTGCTTGTATTAATGCTGTCGTCGCTGGCGGGGAAGTCGGTGTGAATGTCCGCCTCCAGTGTTGTGTTATCAAGCATTCTTACCGGGTAGTCGCCACAGTCCGGGATGGCTTCAACAGGCTCGGCAAGATACAGAATAAATGTTTCGACATGTAAGCGGTCCAGTAAAGAGCGCATTTGGGTTTGTTCAATGGTGATGCCGTCATTAATAATGGCAATGTTATTGCATAGGCTCTCTGCCTCTTCCAGGTAATGTGTAGTTAGAATAATGGTCGTGCCTTTAGCGTTTTGCTCTTTTAAAAATTGCCACATGGAATGGCGGATTTCAATATCGACACCGGCTGTTGGTTCATCCAGTATTAACAGTTTTGGACGGTGCATCAGCGCGCGTGCAATCATCAGACGACGTTTCATGCCACCTGAAAGTTCTTTTGCCATGTGGTAGCGTTTGTCCCAAAGCTCAAGTTGCCGGAGGTGTTTTTCAGCACGTTTTTTTGCCTCGATACGGTTAATGCCGTAATAACCTGCCTGATTAATCAGGATTTCACCGACGGGTTCAAAAATATTAAAATTGAACTCCTGTGGTACCAGGCCAATATGCATGCGCACATCGGCGGAGTTTGTGTCCTGGTTCTGGCCAAATACCTCTACCAGCCCTGATGTTTTGTTTACCAGAGATGAAACAATGCCAATAACGGTCGATTTGCCAGCACCGTTGGGGCCGAGTAAGGCAAAAAAATCACCTTGTTTTACCGTAAGATCGACGCCTTTGAGTGCATGTACACCGTTTTTATAGGTTTTTTTCAGGTTTTTAATGTTTAATGCATTCAATGTGATTCTTTGCCTGTTGTTCTACTGTTGTCTAGCTGTTGTTTTTTAGGGTGCGGTGATGTTACAGTGTTTACATTAGTAATACGACTGTCTAACTGTGGCGACTTTTTTCCACTAACTGTTAATAATATAGGTTGATTGTCTGATTTTAATATTGGTGTGAGTATTTTTATGGGTACAAAAGGTGACGGCAATCGTCAACGAATTGTCGATGCAGCAGACAATTTGTTTTACAGACGTGGATACAATCAAACCTCATTTCAGGATATTTCCGAAGCAACCGGAATTCCACGAGGCAATTTTTATTATTATTTTAAAACCAAGGATGAAATTTTAGATGCTGTGCTTAATACCCGCGTTGAACAATTAACCGGTATATTAAATCGTTGTGAAAACCAAACGCAGAATGGCAGAGAGCGTTTGCTATTGTTTAGCAATATGCTGGAGAAAAATCGTGATGATGTGATTGAATCAGGTTGCCCGATTGGCACCTTAAATTCTGAGCTGGCGAAAGGTGATCCGGCTTTACATGAAAAATCCAGGCAGGTATTTGTTTTGTTGCGTGACTGGATTAAACGCCAGTTTGTGGCGTTGGGTTTAAGTAATGCTGATGATCTTGCCATGGATTTGCTAGCAAAATTGCAGGGTATAACGGTAATGGCCTGTGTCTTTAAAGATGTTGACTATGTTAAGCGCAGTCATCAGCAGATTAAAGACTGGATTAACGAGACTGGATTAACGTGACTGGATTAACAGAAGCTAGTAAATTAATTTTTTTAGGGATTTTCAGATGGACATGTCTATTCAACAAGCGTATTTATTCGCTTTTAAAGGTAACTTTACATCAACTATGCGTTGGCATGATCTGGATGCGTTTTGGGATGTGTTAAAAATGCAGGCAGACGACCAGTGGTATATCTATCCGGTGGGTGAAGTACCGCCAGAATCAACCGTTAATAAGACGTATTTTTTAAATTTTATCGAGAAAGTTGATGTCCTGTTGCGTAAGGAACATGATGTGGATTACTGTGGCATTGTTTATGTAGACAATAAGGAAAAACCAGCGTTTATTAAAATTTTTGACCCGAATAATTTGGGTGTTAGCTGTGGATTTAGTGAGAATCCACCGTTGCCCGGCTGGATTTTATCCAGACTACAGCCCATTGAACTCGAAACGGCATTAAACCCGCCGAAGAATCGTCAACGCTGGTGGCGGCAGTTGTTTGCATGATTGCTCTGATTTATAGATGACCTGAATTTTAGAAGTACAAGAAAAATATTCTATGTAAATAAGCATAAGTCTGCATTTCATCTGACAGCCAGCACCAGATGTGGAATGGTTGCTAACGACACTTAACGGACATTAGAAAACTTTAAAACATTTCACCGCAGAGACGCAGAGGCACAGAGAAAAACAAATCTATGCTTGTAACAACGTAGGTCGGGCAAAACCCGCCCTACACTAAAATGTTTTTCTCTGCGCATCCGCGTCTCTGCGGTAAAATATTTTTGATTTTTAAATGTCCGCTAATGACCGTAAGCTGCCATTTGCTCTGTGCCAAATCATATAGGGCCTATCATTTATAACACACGCTACTTACTTCTCACTGAAAGCATTACTAAAACCACGTGAGATTGGTCTTAGTAAATAATCCAGTACAGATTTAGAGCCAGTTTCAATATTCGCTAGCACCGTCATACCGGGAATGATTTTCATGATTTCAGGATTGTCGCCTACCCAGGTTTGATTCAGGCTTATTTCTGCCCGGTAATAAGGATTGTTTTTTTCATCCAGATAGGTTGTTGCTGAAATTTGTTTTACTGTGCCTTCAATGCTGCCAAAGCGTGAAGAGTCGTAGCTATCAATTTTTACATCTGCTCTTTGACCAAGGTGTACGTGTCCAACATCTTTTGGCAATATACGTGCCTCTACAATCAGTTCATCATCTATGGGTACGATACGTAGAATAATTTTTCCGGGTTCGGCAACGGCATTAATACTGTTGATAGCCAGTGCCTGCACAATACCGCTAACCGGGGCAACGACATTAAGGCGTTTGGCTCTGTCGTTTAAGCGAATTAAGGTTTGTTCTACTTCGGCAAGCTGGTCAAAAATTTGACCGGATTCAAGGTGAACTTCTTTGATGAATTGAAACTCGGCGTCTTTACGCCGTTGCCTGGCTTCGGCGAGAGTGGTTTCGGCTACTGCGTAGTTATCTTTGAATTGATGGTATTCACGTAAATTTTCTGTTAGCTGTATTTGCGTGCTTAATAGTTCATCACGCGCAACCACACCGGTTTTGTTTAACTGTTTACGAATCTCAACTTGTTCCTCAAGCAATTGCAGTTCTTTTTTCATGATGCTTGACTGGTTAAGCGAGCGCTGTTTTTCAGATTTTTTTTGCTCGATTTGCTGGTCAATAACCGCAAGCTTATGACGCTGACTATTGAGCTGAGCCTGATATATAGTGTTCTGTTGTTTTGAAAGTTCGGGATAAGCTAATCCGGATTTGCCAAACTCTGGCTGGCGGTTTTCAATTAAGGCAAGCAGGCGCTCCTGTTGTAATATAAGGGAAGCATATCTTACTGACATCTGTTCCAGCTCGGACATCGTCGCCGGTGGCGAAAAACGCAATAAGGTATTACCTGTTTTTACATGGTCACCATTTCGAACAAGTATTTCACTGACAATGCCCCCTTCCAGATGCTGTACATTGTGAATAAGATCTGCGGGTATCACTTCGCCTCGGGTGGTGGCTACTTCTTTGATTTGCGTAAAGTGTGCCCAGGTTATCAGTGAAACCAAAAGAATGCCGCTAAACATGATTGCAATATTAATAATTTTAATCGGGGTGGTCTCTTCTAACTGAATCGCCTGATTTAAGTAATGCGCTCTTGCGCGTGGCAGCCCGGCAGTGGTGTTTGCGGCAAAAACGATGTTATTTTCTTTCATGATATTTCCTCCAGCATGATGTCAATAACGGTGTTGGCATCACCGCTAAATTTCACTGTACCGTGTTCCATTAAAATGGCTTTATCAGCAATTCTTATATGAGAAGGTCGGTGACTCACCATAATAATGGTGTGTTTACCTTTGAGTTTTTTAAGTTGTTT
>JAFLJY010000307.1 GCA_022712755.1 Gammaproteobacteria bacterium | reverse complement strand
ATAATACTTCTCAAAGATATCCAGTGCTTCTTTATTTGTAATCCCATCGTTGATATGCGTACGAACATATTGTTGCAGTCTAGGTTCTCTTTCTATCAAGTCTGAGATCAGGTTAACAGCAAAAATAGATGTTTGATCATTGAGGTCTCGTGTGCTGATAAGCGTAATGGCTGTGCGAATCTGAGCCGATACATTAGCTTTATTATTTAAAGCGACCGTTTCAGCAGGTGACATTGAATTAAAGGTGTTTGATGAGTGTGTTCGTTCGTCTGACTGGAAAAACTGTTGTAATTTAGCGGCACCAGCCCAATCGAAAGGAGATTTCATTGTTGGAAATGTGTAGTAGGCAGCTGCAATGCCTAGAAAAAAGCCAAGAATTAACTTAATCATGTTATTGCCTGGTGTGATTTAAATGCTTAGTGCGTGCTTTGCACGTTTCGTGAGTGATTCGCCATATGGGGTTGGATTAACTGAATTCTTATTAAGCCAATAAGTGATAGTAATCTTGCTGCTGCTAGCACTCTTCTTTTCTATCTGACTGTCGATGATGACAAAAATGCCACGATGCTTACGGTTTGCACGCATTCGGTAATACACATTTGGTGTTGCGTCATAGGCGTAAGCGAATGTCTGCATCTTAGCACCGGCCATGCTGCCCCACTCCTGGCGTATTTCTTGTTCGCTTTGATAACTAAATTCTTTTTTCAATTTGATGTAGGCGACATCGACATCAACCGGGGCGTCAAAACGGACGATATATTGTCGAGGATAAGCGTCTTTGTCTTTTTGCGCGCTGGTACTGGTTTGATTGCCTATTGTTTCAGGCTCTGCCACTTGCAGATTGTCTTTACCATCGTGATTGATGGGTTCTTTTGTTAGAGGGTTATTCCAGCACGAGATGCACTTGCCACCAACATAGGTGTGTCCGCCTTCGGTTGCACACCCGGTTGTTGCCAACGTTAATAAAATTGTGCTTAAAATGTTTTTTGTTTTCATCTCATTTCTCCATTAGATGTGATGTATAGCTTTTACGTTACAGCAGGTTTTAAAACTAGCAATGCCATTAATGGGTTATTCCTGGTTAGCCAGCACGATGTAAAACCGGGCTAGACATACGGACAGTGAATTATCCTTGCTCGCGCTGCTAATTCGATGATTAATGGGTCGCTACTACGGTACCTATTAATGATCTGATTTGTTGTTGAATGCCGTGCTCCTTTGTCGGCAAATAGTGTTGTTACCGTCCCTTTTTTGAGGTGATGCTGTCCGCCTGATAAGACATGAAAAATACTATACCAGACCTGCGAATAAACGCGCAGAAACACCTTAAATTTTGTCCCTTAATGTTTCTGTTAACTTGCGCTCTTTAGGTTTTTGGTTGATGACTTGCTGTGTCTAGGTAACGAAAGGTAATGGAAAGTAAAACAAGGAAAACAGAAGGTTCATCAGATTAAATATAGCGAGATATTAGGATGGATTGTGTTTTACTATGGTTATTAGTCAGGTCTGGTATAGTATTTTCACAAACATAAACAGAAATTGACAGTAAGCCTATTACAGCGGTACTTGATGGACATCTGTAACGCTTTCTCTTTAATCAAAGTCTGGTATTATAGTACCTATAATTAACACCCTGTTCTGCTTAGACCGCTAGAGATTATGATGACTGACTCGAATGATCGAATCTTGCCTCAACACTACATTTTAGAGCTTTATGAGCGCTATCTGGCGCTGCAGAACGCCTGTATTAAGGTCAAGGCAGCGGTACATTCCTCTGGTGATGATATGCTTGTGTACGTGCCGACATACAGTAGCGATAAAGTTGATCAACGATCAGAAGCCGCCCGTGAAGCCGCCCTGAAGTCCATCACGCAATTGTTCCATTTACGCGAAGACGAATACCTCGCAGAAGCCGGCGTCCTGTGTGCCTCGCCTAAGACGGTGGCAACGATTGAACAGCTAAACAAAGCAAAAGATGCCTTCAAAGAGGCTGTTGCTGAGATTCGGCAGTATCAGACAAAGACTGACATCGCTGTAGCGAAGATCGACAAGCTCATCAGTGATGAAATGGAAGATAAAGGTAGACGCGAAGGTGCGATCAAAGATGCCATGGCGACTGCAGGTATCCAGTCACTGAATCTGAAACGTTGCTACGCCAAGATACGTATCATGCCCGAACATCTGGACGTGTTCAGCTGGACCTGGGCGACGACACATTCACGCAGTAAAAAAGTAACCATGGTAGAAGCCGAAGCTCTTGCCCGAAGTCTCAAAGATGATAGAAAACGCGATGTTGCTATCGATATCCTCAGTCAATGCCCACGCGATGAAGTATTTTTGCGCAAACTCAAACTGCCAAATCAACTGCGAGCAAATTACGCCTACAAAGAACACGATATCCTTACACGCAAGTCCTGCCCGGTCTCAGGTATTGTCATTGCACAACAAGCCAACCTGCCGCGTATGCTCTGGCGTGAAAATCCGGAAGTCAGTGGCATTAAAGTTAAGAAACTAGATCGATTAAGCACGATTGAGCACGAAGTATTCATTTCATCACTGCGCCTTTACCGTTATGTTAGATAAGCAGCCAGCGGAACTATCGCCTGCGGATCAGGCAAAGGTACGTTGCTATGGTTCAGCCGGTGCGTTAACGGTTGAGGCAACACAGCTTCATAAAAATGGACAGGTCTGCGGAGACACGGTTAATCTCGATGTAGCGCCAAAAGACAGCGATGGCGTTAAGTGGGATAGAAAAATCACACTGCAATTAAGTGACAGCGAATTGCCGATACTGGCCAGTGTGTGTTTAGGCTACCTGCCAAAAGCACAATTCAAACGACCCGACAAAGGTATTGTCATTGAGCGACAGGCCAATA
>JAFLJY010000243.1 GCA_022712755.1 Gammaproteobacteria bacterium | reverse complement strand
GAGTTCTCACTGGAACTTTAAGTTCCTTGTAGGTCCGTCGAAGACTACGACGTTGATAGGCAGGGTGTTGAAGCACAGTAATGTGTGAAGCTAACCTGTACTAATTGACCGTAAGGCTTGACCATATAACCCCAAGTGTTTTAGTTCTTCATTTATTGAGAGCCAAACACAAAGGTGGCTTATAAAAGTAACACTAGAATATAGTTACTAAGTTATATTACAAACGGCTTTCCAGTTTAGGATATTTAGTTTTTATTGGCTAATTATCCAACCAGTTTGTCTCGCGACAATAGCAAGTAGGACCCACCTGATTCCATCTCGAACTCAGAAGTGAAACTACTTAGCGCCAATGGTAGTGTGGGGTCTCCCCATGTGAGAGTAGGACATCGCGAGGCTTTAACACCAAAATACCCGATCAGTAATGATCGGGTATTTTTTTTGTCTGAAAAAAGTCTGCTAGAGGTAAGCTCTCTTTATATAAAAGCACTTATTTCATCCAGTATGTCAGGGTCTGTTGCAGTATCTGGTTAAACTTCTGTGGCTGCTCCATTTGCAGGAAGTGACCAGTTTGCGGTATCACTGTCTCGTTCATGTGATGGGACAGACGTTGTCGAGTAGAATCAGCAATTAAAGGGCTATTGATTGCGTGGACAGGAGCTTTTATCGTGGAAAAGACGGATGTCGGATCCCAGTTAAGAAGTGAATGCCATATTGGCAGTGCGATTGCCGGATCAGCAGCACTCATCTCACGGTTTAGTTGTGCTTTTAATGTGGCGGGTGTTTCTGCTACACAGCAGTTTTCTACCAGTCCAGCCATGGCTTCGCTGAAGTTGTCTGCAAAAGGTTGATAATAGGCTGTAATGTCGTCTGCTGTGAGTTTGCCATAGTTAATCAGAAAGGTATCGACCAGTACCACACCTGCCAGTTGATCCTCGGTCATCTGACGAGCCGCCTCCAGTACTACAGCCCCTCCCATTGAGTGACCAATTAATACAATCGGTGAGGGCAATTCGGCTAACGCACTTAGCACATTAGCAGCATAGCTAGTAATGGAATTGTTTTCGCTATAGGCAGGTGAGTCACCATGGCCGGGCAGGTCTATCGCCATTACAGTATGGCTGTTACTAAAGTAATCTATCTGCGGCTGCCAGTAGCTGCGTTTACAACTCCAGCCATGCACAAACAACAGCGCCGGTGATCCGGCTCCGGAAACGGTACAGTGAAGTTCTGATTGGTCGTAATGTGATTGAATAATTTTCGGAGAGTGCGGACGTTTAGACTGGGACATACTATAATAACCTTGTTATACAAAAGCTTATGATCCTTTAATTCTACACTAAGGTTCTCTGGAGTATCAATCCAGCAATTGATTACTGCTAAACTATATCCGAACAAAGCTGGTAATAATAGAACTCTTTATGCAACTTCAGTCAACAAGTACGCTGCAAAAACTGGTTGAATCACTTTATCAAAGCCCGGGCCAGTGGCTTTCTTTCCTGGAACAATTAACACAGTGGAGCGATGCACGCTCTGCTCGTATGTTGGTGCTTGATAAACATGCCAGTGAGGTTCGCTCCAGCATCAAATATAACATTGATAATAACTATCATCAGCAGTATGTTGATTATTATGTTAATACCTGCCCATGGCGTCCAGAGCTTTCTAAGTTGCCGGATGGACAACTTTACTCCACATTTCTGGACTTTAGCTGCAAACAGGATGAGTACTATAAAAGTGAATTTTTTAATGACTGGGCACGACTACAGAATATACATCACGGTGTGTGTGGAACCATCTACCAGAATGAAGGGCAAAAAATACAGTTGTTGATTCAGCGGTCCGAAGGGCAGGGTTATTTTAATCGTGCAGAAATGGATGTTTTTAACACGTTCATTCCGCATTTACGTCGGGTGATAACCATGCAGCAACAGTTTGAAGCGCGCGAGGCGAGGTCAGATGCAATCGTTGACGCACAACAGGTTTCAGCTTTGCCTCTGATACTGCTGGATCATGCGTGCCGTGTTAGCTATGTTAGCCATAATGCTGAACAAATACTTGCCAACTGTCCTGGTTTAACAATTAATAATCAACGCCTGACTGTGAGTCCTGATCCAGCAACCCGTCAGCGCTTTCAGCAACTGCTAGCAGACTGCATTGCCAGTGCTCATGGGCAGTGGCATCAAGCAGGTGGGTGGTTTCCATTAAAACGTTTACAGGGCGGTTCATATGGTTTGTTGGTCATGCCGCTGCACCCAGAGTTGGAATGTCCTCGATTATCAGCAGTGGAGAGTTTTGCGGCAGTATTTATATATGACCCGATGGCGCATATTAAGCTGTGTGCAGACACACTCAAGGCGGTTTACAATATTACCCCGGCCGAGGCAGAGCTACTGCAAGCCCTGGTACAGGGTGATACGCTGGAAAGCTATGCTGACAGACGATCACGCAGCCTACATACGGTAAAATCTCAACTAAAATCTTTGTTTCGAAAAACGGGTACCAGTCGACAGGCCACGCTGGTTAACCTGATTTCAAATGGCCCCGCCTGTCTTAGGGCATCACAGCCAATTTTCAACCTTTAGTCTTTCCTGGAGTGAGTTCTGCTCCAATTATATTCTGAATATCACTTGACGCAGGGAAGGGGGTATTATGCGTAAATGCCCTTGAATTGTTAGTTACGGCAAAACTTTATGTCGGTCAAGGCTAAGATGTTGTTTTTACGGTCTGGTTTTAGCGATAACGCTGCAGACGGCACATAAATTGTTGTTTGGTTTTGCACTGTTGTGACAATATACCTCAAATGAGTGATGTTTGTAGCAGGACTCTAGTCTAAAAAGTATTTCGTAAGTAATAAATAACTTTTGGAGACACTTGAATGATTTTAGAAAAGAAACAGTCAGTCCGCCCTCTGCCGATTTTGTTAAAAAGCATGGCATTAGCAGGTTTCATCGGCCTTGCCTCTTGTGGCGGCAGTGATGGCACAACGTCAACAGATGGAGGTGCAACGTCAGTAACAGTAACAGGTAAGGCAGAATCTCCCAGTGGTGAGATCGCTCAATTTGAAGACAATAAATCCTATCTTGTTGCCAGCGTTGAAACTATCTTTCCTGGTGCAGTAGCGGGCATTACCGGTTTGCAACCGGTAACAGGTGCAACAGTAGAATTAATAAGAATAGATGATGATGGTAATCAGGTGGGTGATGTGCTGGCGACTACTTCGACATCAATAACCGGTGATTATTCACTTGCGCTGCCCACTGGTGTCAGTCTTGCCGGCAATCTGATTGTGCGCATTACCGGTAATAGTGGTGCATCAATGAGTGCCATGGTGGTCGATCAGGCGGTTGATATCAACCCGATTTCGCAGTTTGTGCTGGATAAATTTGTTGATGACGACAACCTGGTGCTGGCTGATCTGGCAGTGAATGAAGTTGTTGCCTTAAGCGGACGAGTCGAAGAGTTTGATTTGACCGCAGCACCTGGCTCAAATATCTCAACTATGTTGGCACAACTGGAAGCCGAAGTGGGACAATTTGTTGATAACGAAATCGCGGTCATTGAATCCACGCCGGATGATGGTACTGCCGTAGCAGCGGTGGCAGGCAAGTGGCATAGTGTTGAGTTTGGCGTCAGTTTGCATGATAACGAAAGTGAAGATTTTGGTACCTTTGGTTTGGATGTGCTGAGCGAAGAGTTCGTCTTTGCCAGTAGCAGTGCTGCTGATCATAATCTTAGTATTTCTATTGGTCCGCTTTTATTGGATACATTTACTAACTTCTCAGTTGATAATTTTGGTAATACAAACTTGTTTCATCAAATCGAATTGACCGGTGATGCGGGTGAATCGTTTCCAGCTACCATTGATGCTGATGGCAATATTTCACTTTCCTTCGACTTTGAGGAAGAGCTGCAAACCGTTAATGTTGGCGGTGCAAATGATCCTGAAGGCGACGGCCCCGATTTTGGCTGGCGCTACCCGCCGATCACTGAAATAATAAGCCCCGTGATGGGCGGGGATATCTACGCCACCATCTTTAATGATGCCGGTGTGCGATATGAAACTATAGATACTAATGGTGATGGTGTGAAGGATGCCATTGACCCGGCTAAAAAAGATGGCGATGAAGTATTTTTCGGATTGAACCTGTTTGTTAAAGAAGGCAGTGGCATGGATGTTAATAGCATTTCTGGTGATTTTGGTGCTGTGTTCTTAAATATTAACGTGAACAATGCAACCACGCCAACAGCCGTGTTTGACAGTACTGTCGGTGTGGTTAATTTTAATTCGGGTATGGCATCGCTTGCGACCGATGCATTTAATGTTCGTGAAATCACTCGCACACCAGCGACACTGCCGACAGTAAACCTGACGCACGTTCAGTCTACAGAGCCTGCTTCTTCTGAAACTTTTCCCTATACCGTTTCAGCGACTGGTCTGGTAACAATTGATCCGGGTGTTGATGCCATAGAGGGTTACGCCAGCCGTGACGGTAGCTTGATGGCCTTTGTCGATGTTGAATCCATTGGCAGCCCTGTCAACAATGTCAATAATGAAATGCTGGTCTTTGTCAAGCTCGGCGAGACTATGACAAATGCACTGGATGGCGCCAGCTATCGTTTATACATGCTCTTACTGAACGGTTCAGCATCGGGTGAAACGGAAATATTGAGTCTGGGTAATGGGCTTGCCAGCTTTAATGCAGATGCTTCTTCAGTCACAATGACTGGGGTGATTCGCGGCGTTATGCGGGCGAGCGATATTGCGGCAGTAGAAGCAATTGCCGCTGATGCGTTGAATGAAGTGTTCACAGTTGATTCAGTGGCAGCTAATGGAGAGGTGAGCATAAGCCTGACGGATAGCACTGATGGTGTCTTTACGACTACCTTGAAAGGATTTGTGTCAGCAGACAGTAAGTTACTGATTTTGAGGAACTATGGTGCGCAGGACGATGGTACGTCCTATGATATGGGCATGATTATTGGCGTTAGGCAGTAAGCACGGTCTGTCGAAGTAAAAAACGGGGTTTACCCCGTCAATGAAATAAAAAAACGAACCTCACATGAGGTTCGTTTTTTTTGCCCGTTTATTTGTTTTGATGCATTAACAAAATTTTCTGTTAAGATTCTTCGCCATGATTGCTTACCCCAATATCGACCCCGTCGCCCTTTCATTAGGCTCCTTAAAAATCCACTGGTACGGCTTAATGTACCTTGTTGGTTTTATTGGTGCATGGTTTTATGGTGTACAGCGCACTAAACGTGCAGACATTAACTGGACACGCAAACAGGTTGAGGATGTCATTTTTTATGGGGCTTTGGGTGTCATTCTTGGTGCGCGTCTCGGTTATACTCTGTTTTATAGCTTCTCATCTTTTATCGACAATCCAATTTCTATTTTTTATATCTGGCAAGGCGGTATGTCATTTCATGGTGGCATGTTGGGTGTGTTTATCGCGCTTTATGTATTCGGTCGTAAAAACGGCAAAACATTTTTTCAGGTCTCGGATTTTATTGCACCCTGGGTGCCGATTGGTCTGGGTGCGGGGCGTTTGGGTAATTTCATTAATGTTGAATTATGGGGCAGACCAATGGAAACGATTATGCCCTGGGCTTTTGATTATGGTGATCACATTGCTCGCCACCCATCCTCTCTATATCAGGCGTTAACAGAAGGTTTGTTGTTGTTTTTAATCCTGTGGTGGTACTCATCAAAACCGCGACCATTGATGGCGATATCCGCAGTATTTATGTTCTTTTATGGTGGTTTTCGATTTATCACTGAGTTTTTCAGAACACCGGATTCACATTTAGGTTTTATCGCTTTTGACTGGTTAACAATGGGGCAAATGTTATCGTTGCCAATGATAATATTTGGAGTTGTTGTGTTTTATATATCCCATAAAAAAGGCGGCAAAGACAAGCTTGAGTGATAAGAAAAAATGGTAATAGTTAAAATAGAGGGTAACCGCCCAGATTGTCCCCAAAAATCATCAGATCAAGGCGAAAAATGTGAGTTTACACATGTAAATGACCCGTCTTTGATCAAATTCTGTTTAACGCAGATATGGCGATTTTTGGGGGTTAATCTGAGTGGTTACAAAAAATGAAGCAATATCACGACTTAATGCGTCATGTGCGCGATAATGGCACAAAAAAAGAAGACAGAACCGGTACCGGCACCTTGTCAGTATTTGGCTATCAAATGCGTTTTGATTTGAGTGAGGGCTTCCCACTGGTGACGACTAAAAAATGCCACCTGAAATCGATCATTCACGAACTGCTCTGGTTTTTAAGCGGTGAAACTAACATCCAATATTTGCAGGATAATGGTGTGCGTATCTGGAATGAGTGGGCTGATGAAGAAGGCAACCTGGGTCCGGTTTATGGTTATCAGTGGCGTTCATGGCCGGCAGCCAACGGCAGACATGTTGATCAAATTAGTCAGGTCATAGAACAAATAAAAAATACCCCCGATTCTCGCCGAATGATTGTCAGTGCCTGGAATGTGGCTGAAATAGATAACATGGCATTACCACCCTGCCACATGATGTTTCAGTTTTATGTGGCGGATGGAAAACTTTCCTGTCAATTGTATCAGCGCAGTGCGGACATATTTCTGGGTGTACCCTTTAATATCGCCTCCTATGCTTTGCTTACCATGATGGTGGCACAGGTTTGTGATCTAATGCCGGGTGATTTTGTGCATACTTTAGGTGATGCGCATTTGTATTCTAACCATATGCAACAGGTAGACTTGCAGTTAAGCCGTAAACCCTTCCCGCAACCGGTGATGAAGATTAACCCAGAAGTTAAATCGATCTTTGATTTTAAATTTGAAGATTTTGAGCTGGTGGGTTATGAGGCTCATCCTCATATCAAAGCAGCGGTTGCTGTTTAATTTTAAAAACTAATTTATCCACAGATAAACGCAGATGAACACAGATATAAAAATAATTAAAGTTTTTATCTGTGTTCATCTGCGTTTATCTGTGGATGAAAAAGTTTTTCGTTTTATAAGGCTGCTTAATGTGGTTGCTGAGGTATGATTATTTCAATCATCGCAGCAATGGATCGTAACCATCTGATTGGTAATAAAAATCAGTTGCCCTGGCATCTGCCGGCTGATTTTGCACACTTTAAGTCCGTTACCATGGGCAAGCCCATTATCATGGGGCGTAAAACCTATGAATCTATTGGTAAACCATTACCTGGTCGTAAAAATATTGTCTTAAGTAGAAAGACAGATATTCGATATGAAGGTGTTGTATGTGTTAATAGCATTAATGAAGCACTTGCTGAAGCGTCTGAAGCAGAAGAAGTGATGATCATTGGTGGTAGTTCACTTTATGAAATGCTGCTTGGGTTAGTTGATCGTTTGTACATTACTTATGTTGATGCTGAATTTGAGGGTGATGCCTGGTTTCCCAAAATCGATCCGCACCTATGGCTAGAAAAAGAATCGGTGACTCGTCAGGCGGATGAAAAAAATGTTTATAACTGCCGCTTCGTTACCCTGGAAAAGGTTGTCGGGGTGGTGACTGAAAAAAATATTAAATAATATTGAACTCCAGATAATATTGCCGGTCACAGTATGTGCAATAGATTTGCAGACTCCTGATAAAGAGTACCTGACCAGACGTTAGGTACTCTTTTTTTTTAATTAAAAACTTTGTACCTATTATACTAATTTAGCTGTTTTCAAATATTTGCTCGGTGGTTTTTGAGCGCCGGGGCAGTCAAGACGTGTGTATACAAAAGGTTTTTCATCAATTCTCATGGCGGTTAAAAATCCTCCCCATAAACACCCGGAATCAATAGCATAGGTATTATTAATACATTTAATTCCCGCGTGCGGTAGTGTAGACCAGTGTCCAAAGATTATTGTGTCATACTGGGAAACTCGCCCCGGTACTTCGTACCATGGGTATAAGTTTTTTGCCTGACTGCCAGGTGCGCCTTTAGCATGTAATTCGGCTTTTCCTTTTTTGTCACAATAACGCAGCCTGGTTAGCATGTTGGTGATATATCGGCATCGTGACCAACCAGATAAGCCCCTGTGCCACCGTGTAGGTTTGTCGCCATACATGTTTTTATAAAATTTTATATGTTGATTACTTCGCAAAATATTCTCTACTTCATTTGCCAGTTTTAGCATTTTTCTGATGCTCCAGTGTGGATGGATGCCCGCATGTAATAGTGTAATATTATTTTGCTTGTTGTGGTGTGCCAGGGGTTGATGGCGTAACCAGTTAAGCAATTCCTGTGAATCGTTAGCCTGTAACAGTTCGTCAAAGGTATCTTTTTTACCAGGGTTTTTATGATTAAAGGCGGTTGCTAACAGGTGCAGGTCGTGGTTGCCTAAAACAGAAATGGCGTTGTCTTCGAGGGATTTTATAAAACGTAGCGTTTCCAGCGATTTTGGTCCGCGATTAACCAGGTCACCGCAAAACCAGAGTTGATCACGGTCAGAATTAAAATTTATTTGAGTTAAGAGTGCTTTTAGCTCATCGAAACATCCTTGCACATCACCAATGGCGTATGTCGCCATAAACTGCTCTCCTGGAAAAGTTTTAAGTTTTAAGTTTTAAGTTATAAGTGAAAAGTTACCAGCTTACAATTTACAACTTATAACTTTTGTAACTCTATCAGTCTGAACCAGCCTTTAGCAAGCGCAGGCTTATTATGAATTGTTTTGAGTTGAGGGCAGCAACTTAACACCTCTTCAAAGACAACATCGGTGCGTGTGGCAACATGCCGAATGACAATGTTGAGCAAACGCCTGACAATAGCAAGTTGCCCAGGTTTGAGGAATTTATCAAAGATATAGATTTTGCCACCTGGTTTTAATACGCGTCATGCTTCCTGTAAGGCAAGCTCAGGTTTGGGTACAACTGCAAGTATTAAATGCATAACAATTGCGTCAAAGTGATTATCCTCGAAAGGTAAAGACTGGCTATCGGCTAGCTGAAAGTGAATATCGAGAGTAGTGCTGGATGAGTTTTTTTCGGCACGATTCTTTGCACGTTGTAACATGGCTGACGTAATATCAGTGCCTATGTAGCTAGCGTCAACAGGTAAGTGGGGGATGTCCAGTCCGCTACCGATACCATTGATAAGGATTCTTTTGTGCTGAGAATCATTAATGCGCGAAAGGCTTTTTATACGATATGCATCTAATGGGCCAGAGACAAGTGCATCGTAAAAAGGGGCTAACAGAGTGTAGCTGTGTTTTAATGCCATAATGAGATTAAGCGCTATAAAAGTATTTTTTCTAGTGTAGTGCTTGTTAGTGAAGTGTATGGGGCGCAGTCAGTTGAAATACCGGAATTTCTGCATCGAACTTTTCACCTGAGTCGGTAAGCATCTGATAACTGCCATGCATGGTGCCAAAAGGGGTGTTCATAAATGTGCCTGATGTGTACTGATAACCTTCGCCTGGTTTTAGATGGGGTTGTTCACCTATCACGCCAGCACCTTTGACTTCTTGAATAAGTCCATCGCCGTCAGTGATAATCCAGTGACGGGTTAATAATTTTGCCGGTATAGAGCCATTATTGCGGATAGTAACCGTATATGAAAACACATAATGATTATTTGTTGGGTCTGACTGTTCAGCGATGTAAGCAGGCTGAACTTGAATATCTATTTTGTTCATAATAATCTCCACCATGCTTAATATTTGAAATATAGATTTATTATATCACTAGTATGTCAGCAGGTTTACTCAACTGATAAGTGGTTATTGCTAACTACTTCAATAACTTATCAGGTCGCATTATTCTTCAGGCTGTTATGACTTTATAAAGCGCAACAAAATCAGAAACTGACAGTTCTTCCGCACGACAGGATGGTGATAGACCTGCTTGCTCTATTTGTTGTACTGAACAGGTATTTTTCAGGGTGTTTTTTAATGTTTTTCGGCGTTGGGAAAATGCCTCCCGGACCAGTTTTTCATATTGGCTAAAATCACTGACTTGTTGGTCAAATTGCAAGTTGGGCTGCAAGCGCAGAATAGCAGAATTAACTTTGGGTGCAGGCTCAAAAGCGTAAGGCGGAACTTCAAATAAAGCTTGTGTGCTGCAATAGGTTTGTAGCATGACGCTGAGTCGCCCGTAATTTTTATCGCACCGCCTTCCTGGCTCCTTGCGAGATACCGTCCCTCCATGGACATAATTGCGGGGTGTTGCCACAATACGGTCAACGACTTCCTTTTGTAACATAAAATGCATGTCCTGAATGACATTTCTGTTTTTCAGTAGTAAAAATAATACCGGCGTTGAAATGTTATACGGCAGATTGCCAACAATACGTAGTTTTTTGGTCGTGTTCTGTTGCGTATTTTGTTTTGTGTGAAATGCTGAGAAATCGAATTTAAGAACATCATTTTCATTAACAATAAGTTTGTCTTTATTAGCAGCATCTGAAAACACACAGTTTTTAATAAGTTTGGGGATGATGTCTCGATCCAGCTCAATGACATTTAATTTATCCAGTCGGGATAATAGTGGTTTCGTCATCGCTCCCAGACCGGGGCCAATTTCAATCATCAAATCATCATGCTGTGGCTGAATGCTATCAACTATTTGATTGATGACTGAGTTATCAACCAGAAAGTTTTGTCCAAACCGCTTCCTTGCGCGGTGAATCGTTAGGTTACTCATACTGTCTTTTGCTTCGATGTGGTATGACAATCAAACAATTATATCAGATAGGGTGGCAAGTAATTTTTCCATCGAGTCTGCAAGTTTAAACCCAATTTGAATGTTTTCGGTATTAGCTTCCTGCATTTGTTCTTCCGTGTGTGCTGCCAATTTTTGTAGTGCAGGCGCTTCCAGAAAGCCGGCCATTCCCTTTAGACTGTGTGAAGTTAAATGCAGGGTCTCGACATCTTTATCAAACACAGCCTGACGAATTTTTTCGGGTGTTTTATGGTGGGTGCGCAGTGTTGTGGTTATTAATTTTTTGATCAGAGCATCACGCCCCTGGTAACGGCTTTGTAATGCGGGCCAGTCAATGACACTATCTGCCTCTAATGGTAGTGTCAGATTATTTCTCTTATTATCGATTCTGACAGAGGATTTGTTTTTGGCTGAAACCGGTGACCGGTTAGCTGCTGAAACATGTTTCACAATGGCAATAAGCAACTTATTACTATCCACCGGTTTAGTAATATGGTCGACCATCCCGCTAGCGAGGCATCGCTCTTTTTCAGTAGCCAGCGCATGTGCTGTTAAGCCTATAACGGGCAAAGCAGGCGCAATTTTGAGTAAACGCTGTGTTGCTACATGACCGTCCATAACCGGCATCTGGATATCCATAAGTACAATATCAAAGGCATTGGCGCCCTGTTCCTCTAACAGATCCAGTACTTGCTGACCGTTTTTGGCAAAGGAGATATGGGCTCCCTCCTGAATCAGCATGTCATCCAGTACCAGGCGGTTGACCTCTATATCTTCAGCGACCAGTATATTAATGCCTTGCAATTGTTGCTTGCTGTTGGATGCGATCTTCAGGGGGGAGTCAATTATGGCTGTTGCCGGTTTAAGATCCAGCTTCAAAATGAATTCACTGCCTGCGCTCAAACGGCTTTTTGCCTGGAGCTCACCGCCCATCATGAGCGCCAGGCTGAAACTGATGGAAAGGCCAAGGCCCGTGCCACCGTAGCGGCGTGTGGTTGAGCTGTCGGCCTGTTCAAATGGCTGGAATAACTGTGTCAGTTGGGCCTCGGACATGCCGATGCCGGTATCAGATACCTGGAACTGTATGTTTTCATCAAGGTTTAGGACGCGAAGTTTAATTTTCCCTTTTTCGGTAAATTTTATTGCATTAGACAATAAATTGAGCAAAATTTGTTCCAGTCGTAGGGCATCGCCTTTTACCCACTCGGGTAGATTGTCAGCGAAGTCCAGTTCAAGTACCAGGCCTTTATCCTCGACCTGGTGCTTGACCAGATTCGTTGTGTTTTTTAAAGTGGAAAGCAGATTGAATGAGCGATTTTCCAGGGTTAATTTCCCCGCTTCTATTTTAGAAAAATCGAGTATGTCGTTGACCACGCGGAACAGATTCTGACCGGAATCTGAGATTAATTCGAAGATTTCCAGTGCTTTTTCAGGGGATGTACCGCGTTTGCCCATTCGGGCTAAACCCAGCACAGCATTAAGAGGCGTACGGATTTCATGGCTCATGTTGGCAAGAAATTCTGATTTTGCCTGGGCGGCGGCTTCCGCTTTCTGTTTCGCTTCTATCAGCGCCACTTCATTCGCTTCGAGTTCTTTGGTGCGAACCATTACCTGTTCTTCCAGATTGTTTCGATAGACCTCCAGTTCTTTTTCAGTCTGTTTGCGTTTAGTAATGTCGCGGTAGAAACCCAGTATGCATGAGCGTTTATCAACTTCCAGTAGCGATACGCTAATGTCGGCTGGAAAAACACTGCCATCCTTTCGCATTATGGGTATGTTCTGTGCCATTTCATCGGTGATGCCTTGTGCTCTAATTTCGAACTCCTTCATCACTTTTGTTCGTTCTGATTTTGGCAGCACGTCCTCAGCAGTCATTGTTATTAATTCGTCCAAATTGTATCCCAACATATTGCAAAAAGTTTTATTGGCATCGATAAGTTGTCTGCTTTTTGTATCGACTAACAGGATGCCGTCCTGGGCGTGTTCAAATATGGCGCGTAATCGTGATTCGCTGTTAAGTAATGCGGTTTCGTTGCTTTTGCTTTCGATAGCAATACTGGTTAACTTTGCAAGTTGATTGATTAATTCAATTTCTGATGGTTTAGGTGATTGGGGCTGGCGGAAGTACAGGGCAAATGTGCCCAGCACCTTGCCCTGACTGTCTCGAATAGGTTCAGACCAGCAGGCTGCGAGCCCAGCGTTTGCTGCCAGTTCAGTGTAGGGTTGCCAATAAGGATGTTGTTGTATGTTTTCGACGATGACCGTTTTGTTGTCAAAGGCAGCCGTGCCGCATGAACCGATACCGTGACCGATTTCGAGCCCATGAACTGCCTCGTTATAAAAATCCGGAAAACTGGGGGCTGCACCAACGAGCAGGTGTTTACCCTTTTCATCAAGTAATAAAATGGAGCAAAGTGTGCCTGTCACCTCAGATTCAACCAGATGTACCAGCTTATTGAGCAGCTCATGCAATGGCTGCTTGTGCGCTATCATTTCAAGTATTTGCACGCGTAATTGTTCGCGCTGTTCCAGTTGTTTGCGCTCGGTAATATCAGTGGAAATGCCGCATACACCGTAGATGTCACCGCTTGCATCGTAGAGTGGAAATTTGACCGAAATATAATGATGTATGCCATCGTCATGTGGTGCCTGTTCATCAAATTCCAGCGCTTTGGCTGTTTCAAAGACTTTTTTATCACTGGCTTTGTGGGCATCCGCCACATCTTTTGGGAAGAGGTCATAAATATTTTTGCCAATGATACCGTTATGAGACAAATGAAAAAGTTGCTCAAAGCGCTTGTTGATCAGCAGGAATTTTCCATCGCGATCCTTGATGTAGATGACTGCGCTGGCATTGTCCAGTATAGATTGCAGGCGAGTCTCACTTCGCTGGATTTTTCTCAGTAGTTTATCGTGCTCATCTAGCAAGCGATGTACTGAGTCAGTTTCATTTGAAATGCGACCGGAGAGTGGTCGCACAAAAAACAAGGTGAGTATGATTCCGGCCAGGGTCAGAAGTAATATGGAGAAGCCGATGTAGGCAGCATGAATTCTGGCCGGGGCGAAAAAATCATCGGCATCGTTAAAAAAGAAATATACCCAGCCGGTATCGCCGATCTGCTGATGCATCATTATGAGGTTTTTTTTTGTGCCGCTGATCCGATGCAAATCCTTATCTTCTCCCGCCAGGACATTTTTTATTTCTTCATTAATTAGCGGTTCAATGTCCGGGTTACTTATTTTGTCAGTACGGTAAATGTACGCCAGGCCTTCAGGCACTAGTTTTGCGATACGAATATTGCCACCAGCTTGTTTTTGGTGGACAAATTTCTGGATGACATCGAGGAGAGGCTGGATATCGAAAGTGACCAGATCAATGCCTACTTTCTGACCCTGGCGATTAAGAATAGGCGCACTGATGACTAATAACTGCTGACCCTCTACTTCCTGCGGGTTGCCTGTTTGTACTGCTTCGGTGAGCAATTCTTTTGGCCAAAGTTGTTTCGGGGCGGGAGTGCCGATTTGAATGAGTACAATGCCATTGTTATCCAGGCGGCTGATGCCGATCATGTCAGGAGCCAGGTGCATAGCATCAGCGAGTTTGGGGGTGGAGAAGCTGTTTAAATCAGCCAGGTTGATTTCTTTGCGCAGATATTTTTCCAGCTCCTGCCGAATGCGGCTGCGGCTGGTGATCTGGGTGGTCAGGTTCTTCAGCCGTGAGATCTCTGAATCTAACACAACAGCCATTAGTTCAAGCTGAAACTTCAGTTCTGATTCCATTTGCTCAGCTTGAGAGCGGTACAACAGAATACTGGAAATGAGACCAATTATTAAGCTGGTTATAGCCAGCCCAGCCACTATATTTCGCCGCAGACGTTTGTGTAGTTTATTCGATTTTGTCAGGTTCACCGGGAAAGTGGCTGGATTTTTTTTTAGCATCTGGTCTGCATTATTTAGTGGTGCAAAAAATGACAATAGTATTAAATTTAGTTTGCTTTTGAGTATAGGCTATCAACAATACTTTCGGGAATAGAGGTGTTGTTTTGTGCAACGCCCAGTTAGTATTTTCACCTGTCTGAGCGTTTTTACCGCAGGCTAGTATCGCGGTTTTTTGTTAAGGCTCATTGCTGTAAACAGGGATTATTTATAAGAGCTGCTGTTCTAGCTTAATTTCAGCCTATTTAACAATATACTCAACATAGGCCTCATCACGAATACGACGTAACCAGAGGCGTAATTCTTCGTCAGTTTTCCTTGTTTGAATAGCCTTTCGCACCTGATTTTCTTTATTGCTTTTAGTCTGGTCAAAGTCGCGATGCTCCAGCACTTCAACGATGTGCCAGCCAAATTGGGTTTTAAAAGGCTCTGATATTTGCCCTTTTGATAAGCTATTGGCTACGTTTTCAAATGTGGGCGCAAAATCACCGGGGCCAGCCCAACCAAGATCGCCGCCTTTGATTTTTGAGCCGGGATCTTCTGAGTATTCACTGGCAAGTTCTGCAAAGTTTTTACCCTTTTCAATTTTCTGTTTTAAGTCCAATAATGTGTTTCTTGCCTGTTCATCACTCACTTCAATACCGGGTCGTATTAGTATGTGACGAGTACGAATCTGCTTAACCAAAAGTTGGTCATTTGAACTGCTAATTAATTGCAGCAAATGAAATCCACTGGCACTTTTTACGGGTTTGGATGTATCGAAAGGTTTTAGATCTTTAACGGCATCAACAAATAATTGCGGTAATTCATTCGCTTTACGCTCACCCAGGTCGCCGCCTTTTAATGCGTTACGGCCACTGGATTCTCTTATTGCCAGGTCTTCAAATTGAGTGCCATGTTGTATTCTTTTATAGACGGACTCCGCTTTTAGCTTTGCTTTTTTTATATCTTCAGGTTTCGCCGTTTCTGGTGTTGCAATTAAGATATGCCGTAAGTGGTAGCTAATGTTAGAGGAGTCATGAGATTCATTTTGTTCAATATATTGTTGAACCTCCTGATCAGATACGCTGATTTTACTAGCTACAATGCGTTGTTGCAGTTGCTGGATTATTATCTCATCGCGGGTTTGTTCACGAAAGCGCGTGTAATTCAGGCCTTCGTTTTCAATAGTGTCGCGAAACATTTCAAGTGACATGTTGTTGCTTTTTGCAAGCTGTTCAAGCATGCGATTTAACATTAAGTCATCAACAGTAATGCCAAACTGTTTTGCCTGTTGCAGTTGAATGGCGTCACGAATCATTCTTTCCAGAACCTGTTTTTTTAAGGTTTCGGGGTCTATTCGCGATAACTGGCTAAGTTCCAGTTGTTTTTTGAAATCAATTACACGGTTATTCAGCATGGTGTTGGTGATAACGTCATCATTCACCACAACAACGATATGATCCAGTGGTTTTAAACTGGCATGAGAATAATTGCTAACAAAAGCAAATAATATAATAAAAATGTTTTTAGTGTTCATAATATGGTTTACTGAAAAATATCGGTGTAGCTAAAAATTGACTGTTCCAACGTGGCTCTGGCTCTACTGCCAGATAAGCTGCCTAGCCCTTTAAAGACAAATTGTACCAGTATAGAGGTGTCGAAGTCGTCACTGTTTGGAGTAGTACTGCCTGTGGTGTTTTTTAATCTTCTTTGTGTTAATAGTTGAATTGACCAGCAACAGCTGTCATAAGCTAAACCGGCAATGGTATCAATGCTTCTTCTGTCTTTTAACGAATAATTCCAGCGCGCAATAACACTGTATTCGCGATTTAATGCAAAAACGATAGAAGTGTCGGTTTGTTCAATGTCGATCTCACTTTTACTCGTATTGTTTATTAAGCGTTTGCGATAGCCTAAGTTAAATAAATGCCTGGCATCTGACCTGTAATGTAAGAAATAATTTTCTTTGGATAGTTCATTATTTGTTGTGTCCCATTGCAGGTCGATATTACTCTTCCAGTGTCCCCAGCTGGTATCAAGTTCGGCAATAATATCCGACTGTTTCGATGTGTCTATGGTGCTTGTATCTATGCTGCTTGTATCTATAGTGTTGTTTAACGATACCTGTCTATCTTCAAAATAAAATATTTGTCCGATACTGGCGCGTAGAAACTCATTGCCGGTATTGGGGTTTATTACTCGGCTGGTTAAAGAAGCAGTCAGTTGGTTGGCATCGCCGATGCGGTCACCACCGACGAATCGGTTGTCACGAAATAGTTGCGCAACACTGAACTCGGGGATGCTGGTATCAAATATGGGTGTACTGCTTTGGTCTTCAAAGGGTACGTTCAAATAATATAATCGTGGTTCGAGTGTTTGCACATAACCGTTATCAAAAAAACGCTCAAAAAACAGTCCGGCATCAATGCTGCTTATCGGTAACACGATTTTTATGTTCTGTGATGTGCCGGGCACTGAAGCACTGCCTTCAGTGCCTACATCATATTGTGTATGGCTAAATTTAATTGCCGGTTCGACAAACCATGCTGTACCACTAAGTGGCAGGCGCAAGCCGGGGCGCAGGGTTAAACGGCTGCCGGTAATTTTAGTATCGTCTTCATGGGTAAAGTCGACAAATTCTGAATCGAGGGTGAAAAGTAAAGGTCCGCTTGCTATTTGTGTGTCGCCATTTAAAGTTAATTGCGGTAGGCGTTCATAAGGGCGAGAGCTTATTGGCGCGCTGGTATCAATAGTTTTTATATCCTGAACCAGTGCCTGCATACGCCAGTTATCTAAATCATAAGCTAAGTTGGCGCTACGAAATAAATGGGTTTGGCTGGTGCTGCCAAGGTTGTTGGAAAAATCATTAAAATAATCAGCGTCAGATATTTCCTGCAAATCAATGTCGAGTAATAGATTGGGTAGAAAACGGGTGTGCTGCTGGTAGCGTAGTTGATATCGATTTTCCTGTGTAATGTCATCATCGGGCAGATAAGCAGCTATTAATTCACCATTGCTTGATTGCGTTAAAAAACGATATTCAGCGCCCAGTTCCAGTCCGCGTTTCGCCATATTTCGCGGTGTGATAACAGCGTCGTGATTGGGTGCAATGTTCCAGTACCACGGCACAGCAATTTCAACGCCTCTGGATGACGATGTGCCAAGCTCGGGAAACAACAAGCCACTGCGGCGTTTGTTGCTGGTGGGGAATTCTATGTAAGGCGTATATAAAAAAGGCACGCCTTTAAAGCGGATAACAACATCATCTGCGCTGCCGTATTCATCGACATGATCCAGTCGAATTTCATCGGCACTAATGAGCCAGTCGGGATCCATCAGGTTACAGCTTGTTATGCCGGCATGGTATAAGGTTGATATTTGATTGTTTTTCACTTGCCCGGAGAGGTGAATCGTTTCGGCTTTGCCTTTCATTTTACTATCGGCAATAACAAACTTTACTTTGTTAAACTCACCCTGTGTGTTGTGTTGTTGGCTGTCAGTGTTTATGTTAACGATGCCGTCAGCTGCACTCAAAGCCATGTTTATTGAATCAATATGCACGTTGCCGATAAGGCGTAATTCATCTTGTTGTTTATTGTAACTTGCATGATCTGTGGCAATGCGCAGTAAATCGCGGTCGATAATGACATTGCCCTCAAGGGTTATTGATCTGTCTGCACCAATACGTGTTTTATCGGCACTGATTTCTGTGTTTAATTTGTTATCGAAGGCGAAGGTGCGTGGTGGTGTGTGCTCTATTACTGTTTTATCTTTGATCGAGCAAAGAGATAAAGCTGGTGTGGTATCAACGGCTAAAACACTCTGTGAAATAACAATGAGTGATAAAACGCAGGTGGCAATTTGACCTGAAGTGCATTGCTTAAGTTTTTCACTCATGGCAATAGAAGAATTATTAATTGGCGGTAACTAATCAGCATAACAAAAGAGGTGAATAGTTATGACCGGTGTTATCAATAACAGCTGCTTTATTTGCTTGTTTATTCCGTGCTTCCTGAGTTTAACCTGCCAACAAAAATTCAAGCAAGGCTTTTTGTGCGTGCAGGCGGTTTTCGGCTTCATCCCAAACCACGCTTTGTTTGCCATCAATGACATCTGCGCTGACTTCTTCACCGCGATGTGCAGGCAGGCAGTGCATAAATAAGGCATCTTCATTTGCACTCTTCATTAGCTCAGGTGTGACCTGGTAGTTGCGAAATGCTCGTTCACGAATTTTTTGTTCTTCTTCCTGGCCCATGCTGGCCCATACATCGGTGACGATTAAATCGCTGTTGGCACTGGCCGCAGCAACATCCTGTGTGATTTCAATAAAGTCACGGGTCTCAAGGATAAATTCCTGCTGAGGTTCAAAACCTTCAGGGCAGGCAATGTTTAATTTAAAGTCGAGCAGTTTTGCTGCATGCATATAAGAGTGACACATGTTGTTGCCATCACCAACCCAGGTGACGGTTTTTCCTTTGATGTCGCCACGCTGTTCAAAATAAGTCTGCATGTCGGCGAGCAGTTGGCAGGGGTGTACTTCATCGGTTAGGCCATTGATGACCGGTACTGAAGAATATTTTGCTAATAACTCTACTTTTTCATGTGCGAATGTTCTGACCATGATGCAGTCAGTCATGCTGGATAGAACTCTGGCACTATCTTCTATGGGCTCGCCACGACCGAGCTGGGTATCGCGAGGTGATAGAAAAATGGCGTGACCGCCAAACTGTGCCATGCCGGACTCAAATGAAACGCGGGTACGGGTGGATGATTTTTCAAAAATCATCGCTAGCACTTTGTTTTTTAGCGGTTCGAAAATTTCACCGCGGTGCTGTATGGTTTTTAATTCAATTGCGCGATTGATTAAGCTTCTGAATTCTTCTGCTGACAAATCAGTGAGCGTTAAAAAATGCCGTAGTGTTTTATTTGTTGTGTTCATTTGTTGTGTTCATTTGTTTGAGTGCTTATTTTTAAGCGGCTTTTTTCTGTAAAACGTTGAGAACCAGTTCAGTAACGGTATTAATAATGGTGTCCGCCTGTTGCTGGTCGATAATTAATGGTGGTAATAAACGAATCACGTTACCGGCTGTGACATTAATGAGCAGATGTTTTTCCAGTGCAAGTTTCACTAGTTCAGTAGCGAACTCGTTACAGTCGTGTTTTAAGTAAGCCGTGTCCAGTTCAATGCCAATCATTAAACCAAGGCCGCGAATATTGCGCACGCCATCAAGGCTGGCAAGCTTTTGTTTAAAGCTGTTAAGCAGATATTCACCAGTGTGTTTTGCCTTAGCAATTAATTTTTTTGATTTTATGGTGTCGATGACAGTCGATGCGGTTGCACACATTAACGGGTTGCCGCCAAAGGTGGAGCCGTGATTACCGGGTTGTAAAACCTCACCCGCTTTTTCATTAGCCAGGCAGGCGCCAATAGGCACGCCGTTACCCAGTGCTTTCGCCAGTGTCATTACATCCGGTTGTATTTTGTTGTGCTGGAAAGCAAACCATTCACCGGTTCGGCCCATGCCGGTTTGAATTTCATCAAGCATTAATAACCAGTTTTTCTGGTCACATATTTCACGTAACTGGTTTAAGTAGTCTGGCTCAGGAATTTGAATGCCGCCTTCACCCTGAATGGGTTCGACCAGAATGGCAACCACATTGTTATTGTTTTCGGCAATATTTTTAATCGCCCCAATGTTGTTATAGGGGGCACGAATAAAACCCTGTACCAGTGGTTCAAAACCAGCCTGTACTTTACGGTTGCCGGTAGCGCTGAGTGTTGCCATGGTTCTGCCATGAAAACTGTTTTCCATAACAATGATATTGGGGTTTTCTATATTATTTTTGTGACCAAACAAACGTGCGATTTTTATCGCTGCTTCATTTGCCTCAGCGCCTGAGTTAGAGAAAAATACACGGCTCATGCCCGAAATGTCACAAAGCTGATCGGCTAAATGTTGTTGCTTATCAATCTGGTAAAGGTTTGATGTGTGTAATAGCTTTGCTGCCTGTTCATTGATGGTTTTTGTGATTGCCGGATGTGCATGGCCCAGCCCGCAAACAGCAATACCGGATAAGGCATCAAGATATTGCTGCCCGTTGGTGTCCCACAGCCAGGCACCTTCACCACGCTCAAAGGTGACTTCGAGAGGGGCGTAGGTTTTCATCAGGTGGTTGCCAGCTGTTATTCTTTCAGTTGTCATTTTTTTCAACTAATGTGTGTTGGTAAATTAATTACATAAAATGCAAAAGCGGTAGCCATGGCTACCGCTTTTAAAGGGCTGATTATACTCGACCTTTAGGGTAAAGCAATAGCCAGGTTATGCGCCAAAATCAGCGGGGAGTGGCGCATAAAAAAGGCGGCTTACCGAATTAACAGTAAACCGCCTTATTTAATAAACATGTTAAACACGTATATTATAAAAATTGTGCTTTTAGCTTGTGGATTAATATCCTCAGGTAATTAGCTACAATGGCTGATTAAGCCAGGCCGTGAGCAAAGCCAACCATACAAAGCAGCATTGGAATGGACAGCGCAGTATTAATACGCGATGCCATCAACGCTGTTTTCTTTGCTGATGCAATGGTATCCGCACTGTGTTCTTTGCCATCCAGACCCAGAATTTTCTTCTGATTAGGCCAGATAAGAGCCCATACGTTAAATAGCATAATTGTACCTAACCATGCACCCAGACCGATAATTGCCATGGGGCCCTGAAAGGTGAAGTCATTAAAAGTAAATGCAAGGTGAATACCTTGCATGCCACCGCCAACGGTCACTAATGCACTAAGACCTGTAAGCCAGGTAACGGCGGCTGCCATACGAAACCAAAGTAGCGCGGTTGGAGCTACATATTTGTTAATCGCGGCAGGGCCAGGGCCGCCTTTGTCTGCCAGTGCTGCGCCTACACCTGGAACCTGAACGAAGTTGAAGTAGTAAAGCAAGCCGATCCATACTACGCCGGCCATGACGTGAAACCAGACCATGGCGGCGCCTTTTAAGCCGTCCATGCCGTTGGCCATGCCAAATACAACGGCGATAGCGAGGATAAAACCAACGGCTAAGGTGCCTTTGATTGTCATTAGTGGGTTCATAATTTTTTTCCTGTGGTTGTGTTAAGTGAATATTCGATTTTTTAGAATAGTTCTAGAGGTGTTTTCACTGGGCGCTACGATAGGGCAGTCAGGTGTATAATGCAACTTTAATTTATGTATTTAGACAAATTTCCTTAATATTAACAGACTATCCCACAGTTTTTCAGTAGCTTCTCAATAACCCGTGGCGGCGTGTTTCAAAACTACATGCCGCCACGGGTTATTGAGAAGCTACGTTTTTCAGTTGTTATTTCTACTAAGCAAGCCAGGGTATTAAAAGTATGGATGCGATCCGTTTAAGTATATTTGCTAACCGTATTGATGCGATTTGTGGGGAGATGGGAGCCACGTTACGAAAATCGGCGTTTTCACCGAATATTCGCGATCGGCTTGATTATTCCTGCGCAGTGTTTGATGCACGGGGTGAGCTATGTGCGCAAGCCGCCCATATCCCGGTACACCTGGGCAGCATGGCATTTGCCATGAAAGGCGTGGTTTCGGAAATTAGCTGGTCTGCAGGTGATATGGTGGTGTTGAATGATCCCTACAGGGGAGGCACTCATTTGCCGGATGTGACCTTGATTGCGCCATTGTTCATTAATAATGGAATCATAGGGTTTGCCGCTAATCGGGCGCATCATGCTGATATTGGCTCCGAAACGCCGGGATCTATGCCTTTATCCTCTGATTTGTCTGAAGAAGGTTTGATTATCGAGCCGACGTTATTAGTGAAAAATGACCAGCTTGATGAATCCTGTTTCGCCAGTTTGATGAAAAACATGCGAAATGAGCAGGAGTCATCGGGAGATTTCATCGCACAAATTGCTGCCAATCGCCGTGGCTTAATACGACTGACCGCCCTGATAAAAAAAATGGGTTTCAAGGATTATTTGAACAGTCTTGAACAATTAAATCGTTATGCTGCAATCCTGGCAAAAAATAGTCTGGTGGATATTAAGGATGGCGAGTACGCATTCTCTGACATGCTGGATGACGATGGGCAGGGCAATACCAATATCGTCATAAAAGTCATAGTGAAGTTTGAGCAGGGAAATATTACGGTCGATTTTGCAGGCACCGCAGAGCAGGTAAAGGGCAATATTAATTGTCCTTTATCGGTAACAGCCGCCGCGGTGTATTATAGATCGGAAGAGCAACCGTC
>JAFLJY010000016.1 GCA_022712755.1 Gammaproteobacteria bacterium | reverse complement strand
CTTCGGCCTGCACCTCCGGCAGGATCTGATCCACCGTTCTATCGCGTTCGGCCCAGGGTTTGACCACCATGCCGCTGAACCCGTCGGCGCCAATAGCCGCACCGATAGACGGTGGAAATAGAAGCTGGAAGGTGAGTGCGGTTTCAGGTACTTCTAGCATCACCTGTTCGGCCGCTTTCGAATAGACCGCGTTCTGATCCGTGGTGACATTGGCGGGGGTATTGATGATGCCGAAAAGCACGCTCTGATCTTCGGATGGTGCCAGTTCATTGGGTGACATCATGAACATCGGAACGGTACACAGACTGAGCACTATCCATACCAGATACACGGCGGGTCGGGCTGCGAGCGTAACACTGAGGGCATGCCCGTAAGCGATTCGCATCCGGTCGAAACGGTGATTGAGCCAGCCGGTCAGGCCGCGTTCTTCATCCTCTGCGCTGCGCAGCAGATTGGCAGACATAGTTGGTGACAGGGTTAGTGCTACGATGCCGGATATTGTCACGGCACCCGCTAAGGTAAATGCAAACTCGCGAAACAGTGCGCCCGTCAAACCGCCCTGCAAGCCGATCGGTATGTACACGGCTACCAAAGTGACGGTCATGGCGATGATCGGTGCAACCAGTTCTCGTGCCCCGATCATGGCGGCTTCACGTGGCGTGCGGCCTTCGCGCAGATGCCGTTCGACATTTTCGACCACGACAATGGCGTCGTCGACTACCAGACCGACAGAAAGTACGATGGCAAGCAGTGTTAGCAGGTTGAGTGTGAAACCAAACATCTGCATCAAAAAGATGCCGCCGATAAGCGAAACCGGGATGGCCATCACTGGAATCAATACCGAGCGAAATGAACCGAGGAACAGAAAAATCACCAGAATCACGATTAGCAGTGTGTCGATTAAGGTGTTGGTCACCTCGCGGATGGCATCACTGACATAGGCCGAGGAATCGTAACCGATGCTGGCATCGAGTCCGGTGGGCAGGTCGCGTTGCAGCCTGTCGAGTTCAGCACGTACGCCGTCGATTACCTCGATGATATTGGCATTGGGTTGCGGAAATACGCCAGCAAATACCGCCGTCTGACCTGAATAGCGTACCAGTGTGTCGTAGTCTTCGGAGCCCAATTCGATATCTGCGATATCCTGCAGACGCACGATGGTGTCGTCTTTCTGATAGATGACAAGACGGCGGAATTCCTCGACGTTGTGAAGGTCAGAATTCGCTGCCAATTTGGTTTGAACCAGAGCACCTTTGGTGCTGCCGATTGCTGCCAGATAGTTGTTGGCGGCGAGAGCCTGCTGCACCTGCGAGGGACTGATGCCCATTGCTGCCATGCGATCGGGTTTGAGCCAGACGCGCATAGCGAAGGTACGGGCACCGAAGATTTCGATGCGTTGCACGCCGGTGATCGCGGACAGGCGCGGTTGCACCACACGGTCGAGATAGTCGGTGATCTGCTCTTGTGAAAGGATGTCAGATGAAAAGCTCAGGTAAGCAGCCGCAAATTCCGAGTCGGCCGACTGCACGCTGATTGCAGGCACCTGAGCCTCGACCGGCAAGTCATTTCGTACCTGGTCCACCCTGGACGAGATGTCGGCTAACGCTTTGGTAGAATCATAATTGAGCTTGAGCCGGGCAGTAATGATCGAGATACCCTGTAAACTTTTTGACTCAACGTAGTCGATTCCTTCGGCTGCGCCGATGGCACGTTCCAGTGGTGTGGTGATGAAGCCACGCACCAGCTCCGCGCTGGCACCGACGTAAACAGTCGAAATCTGTACGGATGCGTTTTCGCTGAGCGGATACTGGCGTACGCTCAGCGAGTTCCATGCATTCAGCCCGGCGATGACAATAATCAGGTTAAGCACGATCGCTAACACCGGGCGTCGGATAAACAGGTCGGTAAAGATATTACTCATGACGCGACAACTCAGGAATCGGACGGTTGCGGATCGAGACTGGGTTCGGGTGCCAGTGTATTATCGATTATTACCTTCATGCCGCTGCGTAATTTGAAGACGCCGCTGGTGACAACGCTCTCGCCAGCCTTTAGACCATCGATAACATCGACAAAATCACCGCGTGCCTGTCCCAGGCGGATGAACTGTTGACGCAGTACTTTTTCGGTCTCGCCGGATTGTTTGTTTTTCTGTTCTTCTATCACGAAAACCGAGTCACCAAAGGTGGCATACGCTATCGCGGTTGCAGTAACCGGTAACACCGTTTGTTTTTCTGGCATGACCACGGTGGCGTTGGCGAACATACCGGCTCGTAGTACTTCATCGGGGTTCGCAATCTTTGCACGTACTCTTACACTACGTGTTGCGAGATCCACATCGGGGTTAGTGGCGAGTATCTTGCCGATAAAGGTAACGTCCGGTGCTGCATCGACGGTTACTCGTACTTCCAGACCAGGTGTTATACGCAGAAGTGTTTTCTGCGGAATCGAAAAATCGACATAGATCGGATCGAGGGTATGCAAGGGCACGATAGCGTCGCCCTCGCGTAAGATTTGGCCGAGGTTAATCTGTCGTAGTCCCAGTCGACCGGAGAATGGCGCTCGTATGGTTTTTTTCGCGATTAACGCACGCACGTTATGCGCCTGCGCGATGGTTTCTTTCACTTTTGCCACGGCACTGTCGAGCGCGTCTTGCGAAGTTAAATTTTGTTTACTGAGCTTGCGTACCCGGGTGAGGCTCGCTTCGGCAAGTGCAGACGTGGCCCTGGCTGAAGCGAGTTGAGCATCTTCGCTTGCTGTATCCAGTTGGATCAATACATCACCCGTGTTTACGGTCGAACCGGATTCAAAATCAATTCGCGTCACCCGGCCACTGGTTTCGGCACTTACCATGACACCCTGTACCGCCGTTACTGTAGCTGTGGTTACAATTGTCTGTTCCCACTGTCTGGCTTCCACCAGCATGGCAGTAACCGTTTCAGGCGGTAGCACCATGTTTTGGGCAGCTTCACCCATCGCTGTAAATTGACCGAGCTTGGCGAAGATGATGGCACCGACCAGGAGAGATACAGCAACGGCAGCGAAGAGTATTTTTTTCAGCATCAGTATTTCATCGAGAAAATGATCGAATGTATCGTTGCGATGATACACCAATGCTATTCTGATGGGCACATGACTCCGCTATTTGTTCAGAATTTCACTGTAAGTATTTTTGCTCTAACGGTCGCTGAGTGTTCTCGGAAGTGATTTTAATAATTATGAATGCCTGCTTTTAATCGTCTTTAATCCATATCTAATACTAGCAAGCTGTCAATTCAATTTTATAGAATTTATTCTTTTGTTAAAATATTTAGAAAATTTATAATTGTCGATCCAAAAGTTTATCTATTGTCTATCTATTTCAATGTTCTGGTCTTGACTGCTAGCGCCAATCATTTGGCACCAAGAATCAACGGAGGAATCAACGAGGTTAGATTTGATTGATAATTCTAAAACAGAGTATCAAAACCCAACAACAACCCCACTAACAACTCGGTCAGTCTCGTTAAACTGCCCAAACAAACCATCTTCATTACCATAAAATATATCTGCCCCTACATAAATATTTATCTCATCATTATATTCATAAGTTAGTTTAAACCGCAGCATACCGTCTTCATAATTGATGTCATGTAAAACCAGTATCTCAGCATGCAGTGTTTCATTCATATAATCTTGTTTGATTAAAAACGTTATCTGGGTATTAAGTTGCTGCTGAATCATGCCGGTTTCATGCTTGTTGAGATAGGTCTGGAATATCTGCGTACTGAGCAGGGTGTCAGTAAATCCATACCAGTCAAAACCGAGAACGTATTTAAATTCTCCTGTTTTTACAACGCCGTCGGTATCTAATGTATTAATGGTGGAGATGTATTTATCGGTAAGATAACCAAGTTCGCCGCGTAAGGTTAGATCGCCAAAGGTATTACTGAATGTACCACCGATGAGATGTGTGCGCTTATATTGTGGCGTGATATTGATGATTGGTCCGCTTGCAGAGATGTTTATTGTCCTGAACAAAACAGGGGTATCGTCATAGTGGTAAAGATAGTTAAAGGTCAGATCCCAGCCATGGGTAAAGGTGGATAGTCGAAAACCGGCATCGGCATCCTGTAGTACTTTATCGGGTGTTATGGTTGGCTTTATCTGTACGTTTGCACTAGCGGGTGTCGGTGGGATGATGACGGGTGAAGTGAACTGGTAACTGCTACCCGGCGTTGCGAACTCATGGTAGGTCTGGTCGGGTATCAGCAGTAGTTGTAACGTTACATCGTTTATGGGTATTTCTGCATTAACTGTCCATAGTGGAATACGCGACTGGTCGAAGTCATCGAGAATGAATTCTCGAAAATTCTGCGGGTTGACGATGTCCAGTACCTTTAGGCCGTCTGACTTTCCCCAGACGACCTGTTGCTTGCCCAGTATTACAATGCTGTCTTTAATGGCGGTATCCAGGTAGAACTCACGAAGTTCTACCTGGCTGTGATCGCCGGGCGACAGATTGTCTTTTGCATCCGTGCGCAGGCGTATGATGGTGGTTACGCTTGCATCTTCACCAATCTCTGTTTCTAGCTCCGGCTCTATCATCAATTGCAGTTTTTGTGTGCTTGCATCTTTGGTCAGTACCGCCCATTCACTTTCGATTCGCATGTTTAATGTGCTGTCATCCAGTAGTGAGTTACTTGTCTCCGCGTTAGCGACGGGTGATGCCAGAGATGCCAGCACCAGGCTGCTTCTGGCTAGAACTTCACAGGCCGCGACGTAACGTGCGCTGGGTAAAAAAATCATCGCGTACCTCCTTGTCGTAGATCACATCACTGAATATGAAAAGTGTTTTATGGCCGGTTTTGTGATTGTCTACTTTCAGGCGATGTGCAGTCCATATGCCGTCAACCTTCTTTATATTTTCTGTGTAGATGGTTTTAAGTGGTTTGCCGCGAACATCATAAAATTCTGACTTGCGGGCCATCCATATGTTTTTATCGATCCATTGAATGACTTTTCCATAACCCAGTTCTTCAGCGACTTCATCATTAACCGGGATGGCTTCGACTACATAGGTAGTGTTTCCATTGAGATCTTCTTCGCGTAATGTCTTGCGAGTGTAATCTTCCAGCGTGACCTTGCTTTCTTTTTTGATGTCTTCGTAGGTGAAGTCGGTGCCGAGGAAATAGTCACCCCGGTCTGATGCGGAGATTCGTCTTACCTTGCGCATGGCAGGCAGGTATAACCATTGGTCGTCATCTTTTTCGGCTTCGGGGTAGTCGAAGGTGAGGAAGGCGGTTTTTTTGATGTTGCGTGGGGTCAGGTAATGAATGACGGTGCGTTTTTCATCGCCGAAGTATTTACGGTAAGAGACAGTTTCGCGGATGCGTTGTTTGCCGCGTTTGTCAGTGAGGACCATCTGCATTTTGCGTGACAGGGAGATGCCTTCGTTACGGGCGTTGATGTTTTTGGCGATTTGTTCGCCTGTTGGCAGATCCTCTGCAATTGCATTGCTGGTTATAAGTATTAGTGTTGTTATCAGAATGTGTTTTTGTATATTCATGGTCGTTTTCCTTTTTTTGGTTTTATGCAGGTGCGAATAAATTCGTACCTGCATGGTTAGTTGGCCTCTGCTTGTTTCAGTGTTTTTAAGCTAAGTTCTGGTTTTATAAAGTTCGGTTCCATCACTTTGATCAGTGCCGGCAACACCGTCATGCTGGCAAAGAAACTGACTGAAACCGCAACGGCTACCAGCGTGCCGAATCGGATCAGCGGAACCACTTCGCTGCTTACCAGTACGCCAAAACCCAGTGCCAGTGCCAGAAAGTTAAAGAACAGGGCACGACCAGTAGACGGGTAGAGCGCAGTGATAGCTTCATCAATGGAGTGACCTTTGACTTTGATCAGTACGATCAGGCGTTCGATGGTATGCACGGCGAAATCCACGCCCAGACCGATGGCGATGGCGGCGAACATGGATGTGCCAACACCTAACCAGATACCGGAATACCCCATGACGGCATAGATAAGCAGTATCGATAACGCAACGGGGGTGAGGGTGAACAGGCCGGCAACGGCAGAGCGCATTGAGAATGCGGCCATCGCCCAGACCAGCAATAATGAGATGATGACGCTGGCGGCATGATTGTCACCCAGACTTTTGATCCAGTGATAATCGACATTGACCCGACCGCTCAGGTTGGCTTTGATGCCGGGTGCATTAAATGAAGACTGAACATATTGTTCAACCGCTTTGACGACGACTGCTTCATGCTGAAACTGCCCACTGTCCAGCCGGATACGGATGTTTGCCATGCGGTAGTCATAATCTACCTCTTTTTCAAAGTCATCCGGGTCGCCGCTGGCAGAATACAGCAGAAAATACTGTGCGATCAGGTCGGCATCATCGGGCAGCCGGTAGGCTTCTTTTTTATCTTCGTTTAAAGCGCGGTTCATCTGCTTGAGATAATCGACGATCGAGGTAGAACCGTTGACGTGGGGTAGTGTGCTGACATAGTCCTGTAGCTTTTCTATGCGTTGCAAGTTGTCTGGTTTGAACAGATCTTCTGTCTGCGGGGTTTCCACCACGATATCGAGATAATGTACACCGTCAAAACGTTGGTTGATGGCAGTGTCTGCCACTACGATCCTTTCGTCTTCCTGGAAGGTGGTGATGCGGTCTTCGTTAAGTACCAGTTTGCTGGCACCGAATACGCCGGCAGTGGCAATGCCTGCTGCCAGTAATAAAACGAAAACGGGGAAACGAATAACGCCGCGTCCCAGAAAAGTCATGAAAGATGCGTAGATATCTGTTTTTTGATCGGGCTGAAAGTTTTTGCTGGTGTGCAGTTTAAGCAGGCTTAGTACTGCAGGCACCATAGTGAGTGAGAATATCCAGGCAACGGCCACGCCTAACATGGCGAACAGGCCAAAGTACTGCATCGGTGGCATGCCTGCTGAAAGGCTGAGACCCAGGAAACCTGCCATGGTAGTAAAGGTTGTCAGCGTGACCGGACGCCACATGTGTACCATGGTGCGCACCACGATATCACGTGGTGAATCATTCGGGTTTATTGCTGTTTCTTCATAATACTGACTGAAGATGTGGATGGAGTCGGCCACCGCGATACCGATCAGCACCACTGGCAGGGCATTGGTGATAACAAAGAAGGGGATACCAAATGCGGCCATTACACCCAAAGCACTGGCGACGGTGCCCAGTACCACCACGTTAGGTATCAGGATGCCGCGCCAGGTACGGAAGGCGATGAATAAAACGATGGTGATGATCAGACCGGCAATCGGGTTCAGCCGTGTTGCGTCAGCATCGATGTAAGCACCCATGTAACCACTGACGGCACCTTCACCGGCAACATATATTTTTTCGCCGTTTTGTGTTTCTGTTGAATCGACCAGTGTGAGTAACTCTTGATAGACCGACTGTGCATCGTTCTGATCGATTAATTCGGCTACGATCAAAGTAGCGCTGCCATCGCGTGCCACCAGACTGCCGAGATAGAGTGGGAAATCCATTACGGCGGCACGTACCATATCTGCCTGTTGCTGTGTCGCAGGCGGCTGTTCGAAAAACGCTTCTACCTGCATACCATCTTCGGTGCCGATGATGTCGTTTTCGGTTGACAGGCTGGTGACACGGTCGGCATCAATATTGTTAATGTTTTTAATCTGCTGCGTTAGTCTGTCGACAAGGGCTAACGATTGCGGTGTAAATACACCATTGGGACTGTCACTGGTAATGGCGATGACCATCGGGTCTTTCAGCCCAAAGATCTCTTCTGATTTGTGCTGATAGACCAGTGCAGGGTGATCGGGTGGCATGAAAGCATCCGAACGAGTGTCCTTTACGATGCCGGGTATAAAAACAGCGCATGAGATAATCAGCGCAAATGCGATAAACATAACGGTTTTAGGCCATGCAGTTACCAGCCTAAAAAAGTGTTCGGCTTTCGTGTTGTGTGATCGAGTTGTATTTTGACTGGCCATTTGGGTTCTCCATAAGGTGTATATACACTTAATAGTAATTTAAAAAAATGTTGTCCTATATCGTGATATTGCTTATTTTCGTTTGTAATGTTTTTTTGCGTTTCGATTGCATGAACCGACTGATGCCTGCGTTTACCAGGCGCACGATCGGTTCAGGTGATACGTTTAGAAAGGCAACCAGCAACTTGATGCGCAATCCGGGGATGATGCGTGCTTTGCCGCGTTTAAAACCTTTTAACGTCTGTGTCACACATTGTTTAAGTGAAATAAATAGAAAACCGGGTGGGCTGTAAATGTCAGCATTATCAACGTTCCAGAAAGGGGAATGAACCGGGCCCGGAAAAACGGTACTGATGACAACGTTCGAGCCTGCAGTCTCCGCACGTAAGGTATCGCTAAAGCCGGTAACAAAATGTTTACTGCCGGCATAGGCTGCATAAGCGGGCAGGATTTTCAGACCAAAGAAAGAGCTGAAATTTAAGATGCCGCCCCTGTTGTTTTTTATCATCGTCGGCAGGAAGGCATGTGTTAATGCGGACAAGGCCAGTACATTTATTTTGATTATATTTTCGATGTCATGAAAATCAGTCTCGTTAAGAAAACCGATCTGTGCGATGCCTGCACCGTTGATCAGTATATCGATGTTACCCAGTTGTTGTTTAGACTGTTCCTGTTTGATAGCGATGATGAGTGCTGCCAGTTTGTTTTTATCTGCCAGGTCGCAGGGTTTGGTATGTACCTGTAATGCAGGGTTGATAATATTGAGTTCTGAGGCGAGCTCATCAAGTTTTTTAGTGTTGCGTGCGACCAGGATGATCTGCCTGGCGTCAACTGCCAGTCGTTTTGCGATTTCATTTCCCATGCCGGATGATGCGCCGGTGATAAGGATGGTTGAGTCTTTTAATACAGGTTTCATTTGGTTTCTCCGTTTAAGGTGTATATACACCTATTTTTAAAATAAAAAAGCCAGGTGAGGGCTTTTCTATGTTGTTTTTGTTGAGGGTATATTGTCTACATAATTTAATTCAGTCAGGAATTCATTGAATCGATTGCTGCCCATGTAATCGGTTACCTGTTTCTGCGCCTTTTTCCATAACGGGATGGCTTTTTCCAGCTTGTTTTTACCTTTTTTACTCAGTTCGATCAGGCGTGTGCGTTTATCGTCACCGGGCCGGGTATTGACCAGGCCCTGTTTTTCGAGCGGGCGCAGGTTACGTGTCAGTGTGGTCCTGTCCATCATCAGGTAGTCAGCCAGCTCAGTGACGGTGATGCCGCTACAGGCTGATAACACGCCGAGGATGGTGAACTGTGTTGCCCGGAGTTCTATTGGCTGTAAGGTTGCGTCGTAGTGCTGGGTGAGTACGCGTGCAGACTTCCTGATGTTGAAACAGGCGCAGTTCTGTAAACCGTGTTGTTGTGCAAGTGACTTCATACATGTGTATATACACCTAATTAGGCTGTAATGTCAAGTGTTTTTTTGTAATCTCCAGGTTAACGTTAAAAACGTTCTTGTTGATTTAGGCGTATGTGCAGCCAGGAAATCCTGGGGCAGTATAGCCATTAAAATTTATTTAACCTGACAACTGTTTGAATTAAATATACTGTTTTCAGGGTTTCTGTCACGATGCTCCCGTTCACCACAATGCTGATAATGCAGCACCCGTGATACAGGTCGATGTGTTAGAGGCTTATCCGGTAGAAAATACAGTAACGGAAAATCCATACAGCATTAGGGGAGTTACCATAATAAAGAATGGGCGAACAATATGATCCATATTGGCTTGCAACCAACTTCAACAGGTTTCCTGGTGGGAATATTGTTGGACAGCAAATGAGCGATTATCCAATCGAAGGAGGCTTGTTTTTGCAGGCATGTGAAGCCTTGATAGTAAACAATACTTTCTCCATTCCATGGATTGATCGGCTACAGACACCCCAATCACTGATTCATGATAACAGCGCCCAGATGACTGCAGACGTTATATATGGACATCATGTCAATAATGAAGACGAAAGTGAAGAAATGGTGACTGCCAATCTAATCAGCTCTGATGATCTATCCATTACAGAACTTATGACGATGACCTATTCAGAGCTTCTTCCTGATGATGCCTTTTTACCAGTGGCGCAGACTTCTCGAGCAAAAAGCAAATACCAGTGTCCCGATTGCAGTAATAAGATATGGGGCAAGCCAGAGATGAATATTATTTGTGCTGACTGTGACCAATCATTTGTATCTATCAGCTGAATACTGTGTAAGTTTAAAGCTGCTGCTCTGCATCCTTGAGGGTAATCATTAGAACCATCGGATCTAATGGTGACTCTATAAAACCACATTGACGATAAAATTTATGGGCAGCATCCGAAAGCGCGTGAACCAATAGGGCTTTAATACCGGCCTGTTTAGAAACGCCCAATGTGCGTAGGATTGCATCTCGAAGTAAGCCACGACCAAGACCAGCGGACTGCATGTTTTTGCACACTGCCAACCTGCCTAGTATCATCACTGGAACAGGATCAGGCATGTTGCGACGAGCTTTGCCTGGAGCCTGTTTATGCATGACACTGCCAGTTGCGAGTACATAGTAGCCCATAACATGATTATCCTGGCAAACAACAAAGGTGCGTGAGGCACCAGAATTTTTGTTTTTTAATGCACGTTTTCTTAGCCAGTCATTGAGAGCTGGCTCACCACAATCAAATTCATCCGTCACATGCGTCGCCAACAATGGCGTTGGCGCAGAGAGTTCTGCCATCTGATTAATTATCCCAGGGCGGATTTTGATTCAATAAGTAATGCAACTTTTTATTGTCAGAAACAGGGGCGTCTAATTGAGCCTGAAAAACACTAAAAGTATCATCATCGACCAGAAATAGTCGTTGATCCAGCAATATATTCTCTGCTGCCTGACAGGCCGCTTCTAGCATAAAGTCTGACCGTGTCTTGTTCAGGCTGGAGGCTGCTTTATCAATTAAAGTGCGCTGTCCTTCCAGAGCACGGATGTTAATTGGTGCGGTTTTATTTTGTGGTGTGGACATAATAATGCCTTCTGTTTTTCGCCAAAAGTATATCTATTAAATATACGCCATTGTATATCTATTGTCTATAATGATTGAGTTGTTTATCCAGAAGATGCTGGCTCTAAGCATAGAGGAGACCTTCAAAATATTTGGCTCAATGCACCAGTCCACCAGTCCACCACATAAGAGACATTGGAGGAATATTGCCTAACACTGGAAAAACCAATAAAACGGACAGTGAATACCTTAAAAATAGCCCATCTATCAAAGCATCAAATTGGCTTTTGACGGCCAATCCGTCTTTTTTAATGACATGGGTATATATCATGGTTGTGTTGATATTTGCATGGCCTCACAATTCCTGAATTAGACGAATATCCTTTCCCTATTCCAATAAATGTGTTGCAAAGGAGTGACGTAGCGTGAGGTTTGTTACTCTTTTCGTCAAGTTTGCATTATTAGCTGCATTTCGGATGGCTTTTTGTAAACCGCTTTCATGGATGTGGTGTCGTCGTATCTTACCTGTGCGGTGATCAATCGAAGCATTTTATGAGGGAAAGTTATATTTAGTAAATTGAATGATATTACCAAGAAGAATCTGCGAAGCGCTTAGTAAAAGCTGGGAAGTTCATATGTCTCGTTAATTACTCCCAATTTTAATTGAGTTACTAAAATCACATGTGTTAATATTTAAGCTCTCTCTATTCTGGTTGACGACTTGATGTGCATATGAATTCTGATGCGAATAATAAGTTTAGTGACCTCAATGTAATGGTGGTTGAGGATAATGCGTTTACTTCAATTGTTATCCGAAAAATGCTTAAGTCACTTAGTATCTCTCAGATCGAAACTGTTTCAGATGGTCGTCAGGCGCTAGATAAAGTTGCTACTTTTCTGCCCGATGTTCTTTTGCTGGATTTACGTATGCCGGTGATGGGCGGTGTTGAATTGCTCTCTCTCCTTGCTGATCAGAAGTTTGTCGGTAACGTCATATTAATGAGTGGTGTCGAAGAGGATACTTTATTCTCAGTAGAGCAGATTGCGCGTGAAAATAATATCTCAATTTTAGGCAGTCTGCAAAAACCAGCAAATGCAAAAGATTTGGAAAAACTCCTAACAAAGATAACTACTGATTAATTATTATCGCAATGAACTCACAGGGAACACGGTTCATCATGTATAAAATACGTCCTGTCTGTTTAACGATACTAATAGCTCTTCTTTTTTTTCCCGTCAGTGGTAATGCAAATCAAAAAAACAAATATTTTTTAATCGACCCTGGATTAAAAACTACATCGTTAGGACTCTATCTGGATATATTCGAAGATAGTGAGCATCAGTACAAAGTTGAAGATTTTTCGCGCCCCGAAATTGCTAGTCAGTTTATTCGCTCGGAACAGAACAAACCGAGTTTTGGTTTTACATCATCTGTGTACTGGGCTCGGCTAAATGTAGAAAACCAATCTGATGAGCAGATTAAATGGTTTCTTGAATTGACATACCCGCTGATTGATTTTGTTGATCTGTATATTCCAGCAATTGATGGGAAATATGAGGTCAGGCGATACGGTGACCATAAACCTTTTTCATCCAGAGAGCTCCAATACCGTAACATCATTTTCAAACTTGATGAAGCGCCACTCACTAAAACAACTTATTTTCTACGTTTTGAATCAAGCAGTTCAATGATTCTCGCCATGAAATACTGGCAACCAGATAGTTTTATGGAAGGCGCGCTTGAACAGGAGATTGCATTTGGGGTCTTTTACGGTGCGATATTGATCATGTTGATTTATAACTTCGTCATGTTTTTTGTTCTGCGTGATGTCAGCTATTTTTATTATGTACTTTTCTTTTTATTATGGGGCATAACACAATCGTCTCTCAACGGACTAGCATTCCAGTTTTTGTGGCCGAATGAGGTCGAATGGGCAAATATCAATATTCCTATTTTCTTGTTTTTATCATTAGTGTCATTCCATCTGTGGAGCCGTTCCAGTCTTGGGACGCGTGACCATATACCTACTATAGACCGTTATTTGCGTTTATTGATTTTCATATCTGCGTCATGTGCTATTTTATCTTTCTTTGCGCCTTATGCCCTGACCATCAAACTCGGCGCAGTGTTGGCCATGATAACTTCAGTTAGTTGGTTGCTTATTGCAGCAGTATTAAGTAAAGGAGGGCAAAGGTCAGCACGTTTTTTCTTTATCGCTTTAAGCTTATACTATGTCGGCGTCATACTTTTCGCGCTAAAAACGCTTGGCATAGCACCGAGTAATTTTATTACTGACTGGAGTATACAGTTCGGTGCATTTGCAGCGCTTATACTGTTCTCGTTATCGACCACCGATAAGATATTACAGGCCCTTAAGAATTCTGAAGCTGTACTTGAAAAAGAGGTGGAACAGCGCACTCATGAATTAAATCTTGAGAAGCAAAAGTCAGAAGACGCAAATGTTGCCAAGAGCCATTTTCTTGCTTATATGAGTCATGAAATAAGAACGCCTATGAATGGTATTCTGGGCATGGCACGGTTACTCACCGACACCCAACTGGACTCTGATCAAAAGCATATGGCACGTACTATTGCAGAATCCGGAAGTTCTCTGGTGTTCATTATCAATGATATTCTAGACTTGTCAAAACTTGAAGCTCACCAGCTTGAACTCGAAAAATTACCATTTTCTGCCGAGGCAATGGTGCAATCTGTTATCTCCGTGATGAACGCACTGGCAAAAGAAAAAAATCTTACCCTTGCAACTGAATTTGATCCGTCATTACCGGATGTATTAATAGGAGACCCAAATCGATTACGACAGATATTAATGAACCTTGTCAGCAATGCAGTAAAATTTACAGATAGTGGTACCGTTAGCATCAGGCTTTCATTGCATTCAACAGCTGATAATATTGCTCATATTGAATTTACTGTTGTTGATAGTGGAATAGGATTGAGTGCCGAAGAACAGGAAAAATTATTTGCTCCCTATTCGCAAAGTGCTATCGAAGTCGCTCGTTTGCATGGCGGTACCGGTTTAGGTTTATTTATCTGCCGCCAACTGGTGCATTTGATGAGTGGTGAAATCGTCGTTAAGAGCGAGCGAGGTAAAGGCAGTCGCTTTAGTTTTACAATTCCCTTAAAAGTTGATATGGAAACATCATTAGATGAATTAAGTAATCATTCTCTGGGGTCAAGTTTTACCGAGAATCGACAGCCAGGTAGATTTATCAGCGTGCTGCAAATTGAAGATAATGAAACAAACCAAGATGTCGTCGAACGAATTTTAAAGCGGAGTGGCCATCAAATAATAAGTGTCATTAATGGCCAGGAGGCCATTGACATCATCGAAAGTAACGGCCATCACTTTGACGCCATAATCACCGATCGTCATATGCCGGTAATGGATGGTTTAGAAGTGACGAGGGCTATTAGAAAAATGCCGGCACCTTACGATACCATCCCAATAATTGGCATAACAGCCAGTGTTATAACTGATGAGCTTAACCAGTGTCTGGACGCGGGTATGAACAGGGTGTTAGCCAAGCCTGTTTCTATACCACAACTACTCGCCACGTTAGCTGATTTAATTGACCCGTCAACGGCTTCGGATGATAAGCAGAATGACAAACCAGTTATGGTTGTTGATGATGTTAAAAGTAATCTTGATCTTGCCAACCGCCAGCTTACAAAGTTAGGCGTGAAATGTGAAAGCTATCAAAATAGTATAGAGGCGTTGGAAGCGGCAAAAGCCGGGGAATTTTGTTTAATCCTGGTCGATAACTCCATGCCTGATCTTGATGGCATGGGGTTCGCTCGAAAATTACGAGAGTATGAAATAGACAAAGGCATTCGAACGCCATTAATAATGGTAACCGGTAGTGCAACCGCAGACGATAGAAACAAGTATTTTGTAAATGGTTTGGATGGCTGTTTGGAAAAACCGGTATTACTGGAGGCATTAAAAACAGTATTAGAGCAATGGCTGGTATTACCTCACTTTAATGAAATATCAGCGTCACAAAAATTACATCAAGATGCAGAAAAAAAACCTGATGAAGTCTTTAACTCGAATAAGAATGAAAACCTGGATATAGATGTTGTTATGCTGGGTCAAATTATAGGCTCAGACATTCAAGAAGATCTTGATGAAGTACTCGATTTGTTTGTCGAATATTTTCCAGCGTTGTTACAGACATTAGAAGAAGCTATAAAGTTAGACAATAAACCCGCTATTCGTGATGCTGCGCATGCCGCCAAAAGTGCAGCATCCAGTGCTGCTGCCATGCGCTTGAGAGCTCTATTGCAACAACTTGAAAGTGACTCGATTAATACTGACGAAGAACACTTGAAAAACATGCTGGCCCAGGTGACAGGAGCATTTGAGCAGGCAAAAAAATTAATCATCAAGAATGGCTAGCTAGCATATATGACTGAAAATAATATCTCGATAACATATCAATTCCTTCGTGAGTCTTGCTCTTATTTAGATTCTATTGATAAGGTAAATCTTGAGGAATTGATAAAGCAATCTCATGAGCTTGCTATTAAAGCCGGAGATCTGGTATGGCAGACTGAACAAACGGTAGACCATGCCTGTATTGTGCTTCGAGGGGGCTTTGCTACGGTATTTTCTAGAGATTGGGGTGAGGACCGCATTCTTGAACAGATAAGTGTTGGCGAATTACTGGCTGAAGCTGAAGTTTTAAATGGTGATAGATGCCACAGCGATATAAGAGCACTTGAAGATTCAACATTATTATAATATTCCACGCCAGTTTTTTATTAGTCTGGCAGTGAAATATACTGCATTGTGGCAATATTTATCCGAACGTGGTCGCGCTAAAATATCGCGGTTACTGATTACTAAATATATTAACAATCTGTTTGGTACTGCTCAGCACATAATAAATGAGCCATTGTTACGCTTAGAAGCTGAAGAACAGTGGTTGAATTTTGAACATGAAGTTTTAGAAACAATAAATAAAACCACTGAATGGACGAAATTGCAGCGTGGAGAATATTTGTTTCATCAGGGAGATGCGCCTGATAGTGCTTATATTATTGTTTCTGGTGTTGTACGTGTATTAGTCAAACAAGACGATGGTAATGAACTTGAGATAGCGCGATTAAACCAGGGAGAAATAGTTGGTGAGTTGGTATTTATTGCTGATGATACTCGAAGCACAAGCGTTGAGGCATTGCGTGATTGTGAGCTTTTTCGTCTGGCGCCGGATTTACTTATTCATGTTGCTGAAAAATATCCACGCGTAATGCTGAATGTGTATCGTACTATTTCCAAACGATTCAGAAAAACGATTGATGCCGAAAGTTATCGACCAAAGAAATCCAATATTGCCATTTTACCGATTACTGATAATCGTGAACTAAATGAATTTATTGATCATTTACACAACTGCATGTCTCGCATGGTCTCTGTTCAATGTATGGATAGTCATATAGTGGATGAACAGTTGAGTTGTACAGGTATAGCCAATGTTAGTAGTCAAGATCCTACAAGTTTTAATTTAATGCAATGGTTGAATGGGCAGGAGTTACTCACTCAGTATTTAATTTATTGTGCAGATCAAGAATGGTCAGAATGGACGAGGCGCTGTGTGCATCAGGCTGATACAGTAATACTACTGGTAGACGCCACTAGCAAACCGGAATTTACAAAGTTAAAGCAGGAATTAAGTACTTCTGGGCAGAAATGGAGCATTGTCATGCTCCATCCTGAAGGTACAGATCACCCAAAAGGAAGCGCCATTTGGCGTATTGAGTCTGGTGCTGAGCAAATCTATCATGTTCGTAAGAATAACTCAGATGACCTTGGTCGAATTGCTCGTATTCTTACAGGTAGAGCACTAAGTCTGGTATTAAGTGGTGGTGGTGCTCGAGGCTTTGCTCACATAGGAGCGTTGCGTGCGCTTGAAGAACTGGATGTAAAAGTTGATATGGTTGGTGCCACCAGTGTAGGTGCGCCGATTGCTGGCTGGATTGCGATGGGGAAGAATGCTGCGCAATGCCAAAAATTGGCACATGAAGCATTTCATAAACTTCTTGATTATACCTTGCCTAGCACATCGCTTATTCAGGGAAAGCGCATGTCTCATAGAATTGTTAAACAAGCCGCCTCCAGGGATATTGAAGATTTATGGTTGCCTTTTTTTTGTGTCGCGACCAACATGACTACTGCTGCGCAGAAGGTTCAATCCACAGGTAATCTGGCGAGGGCAATTCGTGCCAGTGTATCAATCCCTGGTGTGTTACCACCTGTACCGGAAAATGGTGACTTACTTGTTGATGGCGGTGTAGTCAATAACTTGCCAGTTGATGTTATGCGTCAATTAAATCCTTCCGGTATTATTATCGCCATAGATGTTGCGCCACCGAAAGGACTATCGGCAAAAGAGGATTACGGTTTGAGTATCTCTGGCTGGCAGCAACTTCTCAGGCGTTTAATACCGTGGCAAACTCCGCAAAGGGCACCAAGAATAGGTGCAATTATCATGCAATCAATGATGGTAGGTTCAAGCTTGTTACGAGAGCAGAACCTTCGTAAAAATTTGGCAGACTTTTATCAGAATATTCACGTAAAAGGCGTAGGTATGTTGGAATTCAGTGCTGTCGATAGAGCTGAAAAGGTTGGCTATAATTCTTATATAGAGCCGTTACGCAAGTGGTTAAAAGACAATGACATTCAACAAAAGCAATCAACTAATGATCATAATAAATAGTAAAAAAATGCATGATTATTATTTAACTATAGAGCCATGGACGGCGATTTGTGTGTTGCTAGAAGCGAGCGTTTGTCGGCGACTTCGCAAAGTTATGTGAAAAATAAAAACACTTTGTATTTTTAAAAACTCTATCCCTAAACAAGCAAGAATCATCCTCGCATAGAGTTCGTTTCTGGTTGGATATTGATGGTAATGCACTACTTTTAGTTTTCACACACCCTGTGGTGGAAATGGCGACTCACTGAGAATTTCTTGAACGGCTAATTTGGGTTAACTTCACCGTTACAGCGAGTTTTTACGAGAGTCAGCTGCTCTTAACAATAGGCCTTCAAGTTTATTAAACGTAGTAGCATTTATGGTCGAAAAATCTCGGTCAAAGAAAATAAACGAAGGTCCGTTTCCACTCATTTTTCATTGAATGAAAACCTCGCTCAATGTCGCCTATGTGTTGGATTGAGAAGTAAATTAAATCAAGACAGATGTCCGCTTTCAAAAACAGAACTTATAATTGTACTTCGGATGTGAATTTTGATAATTGATACCGTATAGCTAATGTCTAGTGGAGTAGGGGGGGGAGCGGTTAGACAATTAAGAGTTGTACACAGCGACAATCTAGCTATACTTTAATTACCGCTCTCCCTGTTGTTTTGCTGCATAAGGGCGACAGACCGCGTAGCGAAAGTTATGCGGTTTGTCATTATTGGGAGTATCAAATAACCACCCATTGTTGAATTAATTGATATGCAAGCAAAAAAGTTACTCTATATTGTTGGAGACCCTAGAGTCAAGCCAATCGTATGACCGTTTATTACTTTCATATCTTTTACCATTATTATTTTAGGTGAAGATTAATACCAGCTTTTTTCGCTGCTTTTCTAAGATCTTTATCAAGTGTAGCAATGGGCAAGCCTTCACGTATTGCAATTTCTAAATAAGCAGCATCATAACTCGTCAATTTATATATCCTGGACAATGCCATAGTGCGATTAAATGCTTGATGCGCCGTCAGTGGATCGACGTGGATAGGCAAGTTTTCCAGTTGCGAAATAAAACCTTCTACTTCTCCTGCATCTACTTCAGATCTTTTCTCTGCTCCTAACAACACATTTGTTGCCTCCAAATGCCAGAGATTAGGAACCAGGGCATCCGTATTTAATAAACTTTTTAAAACAGATTCTGCGTATTTTTGATCTGATGATTTCTCGCTTTCGAGAAGCCATCTCATGGCGACAGAGTTATCAAGTACAAATCCGCTCATTTTCGTCCTGATCCTATTAAATCTTTTAATGCTTGATCTGATAATTTATGTTTTTTGGCGTTGAGAATATTACTTATTGCCGCCTTAGTTTTTGCGCGACCTCCAGACCTGCAAGGAATTAAATCGGCGATCGGTTTACCTCGATTAGTAATAGTGAACGCCTCGCCACTTTCTACTCTTCTCAGGATCTCAGGCAGTTTAGTTTTGGCGTCATATGAGCCTATTTCGTTTTGCATAACATAAACCCGTAATTATCTATAGACCAGTATACTGGTCTATAGTCTGTTTTGCAAAAAAATAGACCAGTTAACTAGTCGCTTGGTGTTCATGTCCAATCAAGAGGTATCTATCTTTTACCACTAGCTTTAGCTTGTGATTTTGCGTACCGGTTACCATGAGCAACACATAAGATAATTCCAAAATACCCACTTAGTGTCTCGCGTCAATTCCAGTGCAGCAAAAAAATCGCTGTACTATAAAGTTTATGGGAATACAGTGTATCGCCACATAACAGTCAGGTTTGTAATACTGGCCACGAATGCGCAATAGAAACGGTTGCGGTACATAAGCGATCACCTTCGGGTCGCCTTCACACAGTCCCGCATGCAGGTACTCGGCCGACGAATGAAAATCGGGCAGCTCCGGGTGTTTGCGCATGACTTTTTGGCGAAAGTCGCAGGCGGTTTTAAAATTGGGTCGGGTTTTTTGTTGGCACGGTACCAGACTGTCTGCGGTGACGAGACGGGCGAGGCGAGGGTCGTAATGCTGTGCGTTTGCAATCATCGATATCATCGAGTAGCCAGTGAGAATATAAGATTATAAGAATTTCCCCGCTGTTTAATAGATGCAGAATTGCACCAATTACTGATATTATGGTGCAAGGTGAAAAACGGCACTTTTTCACGTTAAATAGTGACTGTTTTACTTGTAAAGTCGCGAATATCGGCGGTATTATTGTTCCTTAATTGAACCAATTGGCCTAGGTGAAATGGTGCACAATATCGTAACAAACAGGACGTCTTTTCGGCCACGGCCCACGCGCTTGTTCCATCCGGCGGAACAGCCCGAGGTCGTGTTTCCTATTCAATCAGTACAGATCGATTGGGATCGTCTGATCGCCAAGCGTGCGTTGGTACTTAGGACCATCGATACCATGCCCGTCTACCTATTAAAGCCGGAAGTAGTGGCCTTACTGGATGAGGAGAAACACCCAACTTATCGCTTGATTATGGATTTGATGTGGACCACCGGCGCTCGCATCTCGGAAGTACTGGCGCTGACACCGGCCAGTTTCATTGATGATGGCTATGACTTTGGTGTCATCCTCAAAACTCTTAAACATCATCCAGGGCGACCCAAAAAAGCTTCACTGCAGCGCTTTCCTAAACGTTACGTGCCGATTAACGATTACCTGCTTGAAGATCGTATTCGTAGTTATCTACACACCGGGCACTTTAAAAAGACACAACGAATATTTCCAATGGTACGCCAGACCGTCAATCGGCATATCCATGCAGTGGTTGAGCGAGTAGGGGGCGCCCCCTTTTCGATCAGTTGTCATACCTTTCGGCATTCTTTTGTGATCCATCTGTTACTGCACGGACGGCCGTTAAAAATTATTGCCCAACTTCTTGGACACAGTTCTATCGAAAGTACGGAGATTTATACCAATGTGTTAACAGTTGATGGTGGGCATTTCCTGGAAGGGGTGGATTTTCATTAAAACATGATTTTTCGCATTGCTTATCTAATGATAGAGAACACATAGCTGACCTTGTGCGACTTTTTCTTGTATTGAAAATATCCGTAATAACGGAAATTCAAGGGCATCACACAAATATCGTAGATATTCCACTAATTTTTACAGGTGTCTAGTATTTTAATAGGTATACCGACCCCGGACACCCATCGTGTATGACTGGTTGAGCATTTTTGTTTTGAATTTAGCTTCACGGCTATTACCACTGTATAATACAGGGATATACGTCACAACATAGGAAAATCAGGAGTTATTCATGCCAGACTTAAAAAACAGAATGATTTTTATTAGCCATGCTTGGCAATACAATGATCACTACTGGACAGTAGTCAACTGGTTCAATGACGCTCCCAACTTCTCCTGGAGTAATTGTAGCGTTCCGAGTCATGATAGCCTGCCAGATAAAACATCCACTGGTCTAAGCCGTGGTATGACAAGACAGATTAGCCCTTCTCAAATTTTCATTCTTTTGGGTGGCATGTACGCTGCACACAGCAACTGGATTGATTATGAAATAGCTGAAGCTCAAAGGATGGGCAAAACGATTATTGGTGTTAGACCTTGGGGTCAGGAGCGTGTGCCGGTAGCTGTTCAAAATGCGTCTGTTTGCCCAGTTGTCGGTTGGAACAGCGCAAGTTTAGTCGATACTGTACGTAGATATACATGAGTGAGCCTGTTTTAGATAATGGCACTTTACCTGGTTTATATCAATCTGCTAATAAGGCTTCACTAAAGGCACAAGCTATATACTTCTGGAGCTTGAAGTCTTATCTATTTTTATTAGTTCTGGCCGCATTTGTTTCATTTCTTTGGCCTAAAGAGGTTAATGGCGCACTTGTTTCAGCCTTGTTATTTTTAATCACTCTCGGGATACTGATTTTCTTAAGAATTAATCGACCTGATGACCTTTGGTATAACGGGAGAGCTGTTGCCGAATCTGTCAAAACGAGGGCATGGCGATGGAGTATGAGAGCGGAACCATATGAAGACTGTGATAATGTCGAGCTAGTTTCAAAACAATTTATCAATGACCTGAAATCGATACTAAAACAAAACCGTAGCTTATCTGAAGTATTGGATGCTAAAACAGGCATTAAAAATCCGATATCTGAAACGATGAGACAAATACGATTATTGTCTACCGAAGAAAGGCTTGGAATTTATAAAATCCAACGAATAGATAACCAAGCTAACTGGTACGCATTAAAATCACAATATAACAAGCAAAAAGCACAACAATGGTTCTGGGCATCTGTGGCATTACACTTAATAGCCGTAATTATGCTTTTATATAGAATAAAAGATCCTATGCAGGGTCTTCCTATTGAAGTGGTGGCAACTGCTGCTGGTGCTGCATTAACATGGCTGCAGGCGAAGAAACATAATGAGCTTAATTCCTCTTACGGATTAACTGCTCATGAAATAGTGTTGATTAAAGGTGAAGCTCTTTCGATAACATCTGAAAAGGCGTTGTCAGAATTTGTGCTAGATAGTGAAAATGCTTTTTCAAGAGAGCACACCCAATGGACAGCAAGAAAGACCGAATAAATCACATATCGCTGCTCAGCAAAACAAGTAAATTAAGTAGTATTATTGCAATTTAAATATAACCATAAAGACCAGCATAATGACGAAATTTTGACTTTAAAAGAGGTTGCTGAATACCTCAAACTGGCGGAAAAAACTGCCTACCGTCTTGCGGCGGAAGGGAAACTGCCAGGTTTTAAAGTTGGGGGGAGCTGGCGCTTTAAGCGTGAAGATGTCCTGAGTTGGATTGAGAGTCAGAAACTGGCTGGTCATCAGAGTAAATAGGGAAGAAAATTCTTTGAACGCAGTCGAAATAGAACAAGCAATAACCAATCTGGCCGATCAAGATTTTGATGCAGCTGAATTCCCCTACGCCTTTCTGGAAGCCTTTGGCAACAAGGCGACCACCATCAAACGTCTCAGAAGTAAAAAAGGCTCATCCAATGCCTCAGATATTGAAGGCGGCGTACTGCAACGCAGCAATATTCATATAGCCGTCTGTGCGCAAGGCAAAGTGACAGAAACTCTGGGCAAGCTCAAGGCCAGCCCGACAACCAGCAAGGCAAAGGCGAAGTTTGTATTGGCTACAGATGGGGATTATCTGGAAGCCGAAGACCTCATCTCCAGCGAAACCGTAGCCTGCGCCTACAAAGACTTTCCCAATCACTTTGGTTTTTTTCTGCCTCTAGCCGGCATCACCACCGTTAAGCAAATTCGTAACAACCCAATCGACATTCAGGCAACCAGCCGTTTAAATCGGCTTTATGTTGAACTACTTAGAGTCAATGAAGACTGGTCAACGGATGAACGCCGCCATGACATGAACCAGTTTATGACGCGGCTGGTGTTTTGTTTTTTTGCCGAAGATACCGAAATCTTTCACGGTGATAATTTATTCACCGCAACCATAGAACAAATGTCAGATAGCCGCTCGGCAAACACAGAGCATGTTATCGGTGAGTTATTCCGCGCCATGGATACCGCAATTGACGACCGTGATGCCGCTAACTTGCCACGCTGGGCAGATGCTTTTCCCTACGTCAATGGCGGACTGTTTTGTGGAAATAAAGAAACCCCGAGATTTAGCCGCATTGCACGTTCATACTTACTGCATGCAGGCAGTCTGAACTGGAAAGCCATCAACCCCGACATCTTCGGCTCCATGATTCAAGCCGTAGCCGATGATGAAGAGCGCGGTGAGCTGGGCATGCATTACACCAGCGTACCCAATATTCTCAAAGTGCTTAACCCGCTATTTTTAGATAGCTTGAAAGAGCAGTTAGCAGAAGCCGCAGACAACCCGCGAAAACTGTTAAACCTGCGTAAACGCATTGCTAAAATCCGGGTGTTTGACCCTGCCTGTGGCTCAGGCAATTTTCTGGTTATCGCCTATAAAGAAATGCGAACCATAGAAAATGAAATTAATAAAAAGCGTGATGAGACCCATCTAAAATCGGACATTCCGCTGACTAATTTTCGAGGTATAGAACTGCGAGATTTTCCCGCTGAAATCGCACGGCTGGCGTTAATTATTGCCGAGTACCAGTGCGATGTTTTATACCGTGGGCAAAAAGATGCACTGGCTGAATTTCTGCCGCTAAATGCCATGAACTGGATTACCTGTGGTAATGCTTTGCGACTTGACTGGTTGTCTATTTGCCCACCAACGGGGACAGCAGTAAAACTGTTGGCGGATGATTTATTTGAAACACCATTGGATCAGGCTGAAATTGATTTTGAAAATGAAGGTGGTGAGACTTATATTTGTGGTAATCCGCCTTACCTCGGCAGCACCTGGCAATCAAAACAACAAAAATCTGATTTGGAGCAGATTTTTAAACACCGTACAAAAAGCTGGAAGTCACTCGATTATGTGGCTGGCTGGTTTATGAAAGCAGCAGATTATGGCACCCATACCGATGCGTCCAGTGCATTTGTAAGCACTAATTCTATCTGTCAGGGACAACAGGTGCCTATCTTGTGGCCGTTGATTTTTGCTTCTGGTCATGAGATTTCATTTGCCCATACTTCATTTAAGTGGGCTAATTTGGCTAGTCATAATGCTGGGGTGACTGTTGTTATTGTTGGTATTTCAAATAATGGAGGGAAGATACGCCGATTGTTTTCCGCAGTTGATAATGGCGAGGTGATATCCAAGGAAGCCGATAATATTAATGCCTATCTGGTGGCGGCACTAAACACATTTGTTTCCAGTAGAACTGATACCATCAGTCAATTCCATGCAATGCAGAAAGGAAATCAACCAACTGATGGTGGCAACCTATCATTGGGAAGTTCTGAAAAGCGAAATTTACTCGAAAAATATCCTGACTTGCGTGAACTCATTCACATATACATAGGTTCAAAGGAGTTCATAAGAGGGGAGCAGCGTTATTGCTTTTGGATTAAAGAAGAAGACCTTGACAAAGCGCGTTCATTTCCGGAGGTTGTACAGAGGTTGGATCGTGTCCGTGAGATGAGGCAGGCAAGCACCAAAGCGACTACGGTAGCTTTGGGTGCACAGCCTCACCGCTTTGACGAAATCAGGCAAGTCGGAGACGAAGCTATTTTAGTTATTCCAAGTGTCAGTTCTGAGGGCAGGGACTACCTGCCGGTCGGTTATCTTCCACCAGGCACAATAGTGTCGAATCTAGCCTTTTTTGTGGGCAATCCCCCTCTTTGGAATATGGCATTGATTGCTTCTCGTACCCATCTTGTTTGGATAGCAACAGTCTGTGGGAAGTTAAAAACTGATTTCAGGTATTCAAACACATTAGGCTGGAATACTTTCCCACTACCAAAACTAACCGAAAAAAACAAAAAAGATTTAACCCATTGCGCCGAAGATATTCTGCTAGCACGCGAAGCACATTTCCCAGCAACCATTGCCGACCTTTATAAACCCGAAGATATGCCAGAAAACTTACGCCATGCCCATGAACGCAATGACGAAGTATTAGAACGCATCTATATCGGTCGAAAATTTAAAAATGACACCGAACGCCTTGAAAAGCTTTTTGAGCTATATACCAAAATGACGACCAATAACGCCAACGCCAATCATAAGACCAGCATCAATAAAACCCGACAAACCAAAAAGAAGGTCAGCTGATGACAGAGCATACAACCATCCCCTCCGTTTCTGTTACCTATGCCCGCACCGGCAGCTCAAAAAAATCCAATGAGCTGGGTATGCGGGTTATGCAGGAGCGGGTTTATGAAAAACGCGGTGAGCAATACTTGCTGATTAAGTCACCACCGGCATCGGGTAAAAGCCGCGCCTTAATGTTTGTCGCTTTAGATAAATTGCATAATCAGGGCATACAGCAGGCGATTATAACGGTGCCTGAAAAAGCTATCGGTTCGAGTTTTAATAATGAGCCACTGAGTGATTTTGGTTTTTTTACAGACTGGAATGTAGAGCCTAAATGGAATTTGTGTAATGCCCCTGGCGAAGATGGCGGCAAGGTGAATTCTGTAAAGGCGTTTTTAGACAGTGAAGACCGTATTTTGGTTTGCACCCATGCAACTTTTCGGTTTGCCGTCGAGCGATTTGGTGTTGCGGCATTTGATAACCGCCTGATTGCCGTGGACGAATTTCATCATGTGAGCGCTAACCCCGATAACAAGCTGGGCGCACACCTCGGTGAATTTATAGCACGTGACAAAATACACATTGTTGCCATGACAGGCTCTTATTTCAGGGGCGATGCAGAGGCGGTGCTGTCACCACACGATGAAGCCAACTTTGATACCGTGACTTATACCTATTACGAACAGTTAAATGGCTATGAATATTTAAAAACCTTAGACATTGGCTATTACTTTTATTCAGGTACTTATGCCGAAGATATTTTAAAGGTTTTAGATGCAAATGAAAAAACCATTATTCATATTCCACACCCCGCTTCACGAGAAAGCACAAAAGACAAAATAAAAGAAGTGGAACACATCATTGAAGAATTGGGTGAATGGCAAGGGACAGACAGTAAAACAGGTTTTCATCTGGTAAAAACAAAAGACGGGCGCACGCTGAGAATTGCCGACCTGGTTGATGATGCCCCAGGCAAGCAAGACAGAGTAATTACCGCACTTAAAATTCCCGAACAAAAGAATAACCGCGATCATGTTGATATCATCATCGCATTGGGCATGGCAATGGAAGGCTTCGACTGGATTTGGTGCGAACATGCTTTAACCATTGGTTATCGCTCCAGCTTAACGCAAATTATTCAAATCATTGGCCGTACAACGCGCGATGCCAAAGGCAAAACACGTGCACGCTTCACTAACCTGATTGCCGAACCAGATGCGGCAGAAGACGCGGTAACCGATGCGGTGAATGATACCTTAAAAGCCATTGCCGCCAGCTTGTTAATGGAGCAGGTGCTAGCGCCTAAATTTAATTTTGTCGCCAAAAACAGTCAAAGCACAGCGGCAGAAGGTTTCGACTACGGTGAATACGGTTATAACCCTGGTGGCACGAATGTAGGTTTTAATGAACAGACAGGACAGTTTCAAATTGAAATTAAAGGCCTGGCTGAACCGAAGAGTAAAGACGCACAACGTATTTGTCAGGAAGATTTAAACGAGGTGATTACCGCCTTTGTGCAGGATAAAACAGCACTTGAGCGCGGCTTATTCGATGAAGAATTAGTGCCCGAAGAATTAACCCAGGTACGCATGGGTAAAATCGTAAAGGATAAATACCCGGAGTTAGATGATGAAGACCATGAAGCCATCAGGCAACATGCTATCGCTGCACTTAACCTGACGCAAAAAGCCAAGGAAATGGTTAATGAAGACAACGAATCAGAAAAAGGTGGCAGTACGGCATTTGTTGATGGCGTTAGAAAATATGCCATGGATGTGCGCGATTTGGATATCGACCTGATTGATCGCATCAATCCATTTAGCGAGGCTTACGCCATTCTTGCCAAGTCGATGAGTGAAGAAAGCCTTAAACAAGTAGCGGCAGTGATTAGCGCGAAAAAAGTATCGCTCACAGAAGAAGAGGCGAGGGAGTTGGCGATACGTGCGGTGAAATTTAAAAAAGAACGTGGCCGCTTACCCGAATTAACATCGTCTGATCCCTGGGAAAAACGCATGGCCGAAGGCATTGCTTTTATACAACGTAAGGTAGCGGAGGAAAGTAATGGCTGAACAAAGCACTAAAAAGTCCAATAAGGATTTACTTGATGCGCTAGGCATTGAAGCCGAGCCAGTAAAAAAAATAACTCGGTCTCCACGAGAAGAGCGGATTATTGCAGGCTTTGAAGAGATACAACGGTTCGTAGAGCAGAATGATCGATTCCCTGGGCATGGCGAAGGTAAAGATATTTTTGAACGCTTGTATGCAACAAGATTAGATCAGATTCGTTCGAGCGAAGAATGCAGAAATTTAGTTCAAGACATAGATACTCAGTCTCTTCTTGAAGAGGCATTAATTATTGCTGAGCCTTCAGAAGAATATAACACTGATGAAGAACTACTTGCCGAGCTGGGTGTTGAAGCACCAAAAGAAGGCGATGTTACTTATCTCAAACACGTTAAAACACGTTCTGAAGTAAGAGCCGCTGAAGAAATAGCCAATCGAACACCTTGTGAAGATTTTGAAAAATTCAAACCCATATTTGATAGCGTTCAGGAAGAATTAAAACGGGGTGTTAGAGAGTCCGAGCTTTTAACTAAAAAAGCTCAAATTAACCAAGGTGATTTATTTATCCTTTTTGGACAAAAGGCGTATGTTGCCAATATTAGCGATAAACGCACCCATGGATTTGATGGTAATGATTATCGCTTACGCGTGATTTATGACAATTGCACAGAAAGTGATTTACTAATGCGCTCATTGCAAAAAGCACTAGAGAGAGATGAAACCGGAAGACGAATTGTTGATTTAAGTGCGGGGCCTTTATTTGATGGCATTGCCGATGAAGAAGATCTTGCTAGTGGCACAATATATGTTTTACGAAGCAAGTCAGATCTACCACAGATAAAAGAACATCGTGATGTTATTCATAAGATAGGTGTCACGGGTGGAAGTGTTGAAAAACGTATAGTAAATGCAAAACTTGACCCTACATTTCTAATGGCAGATGTTGAAATTGTCACGACATATGAACTTTATAATATAAATCGGACAAAACTTGAACATGTACTTCATAAGTTTTTCGATAATGCCAGGCTCGATATCAAAATCAATGATAGATTTGGAAATCCAGTAATTCCAAGAGAGTGGTTTTTAGTGCCACTTTATATTGTGGATGAAGTAGTAGATAAAATAAAAGATGGGTCAATTAGTAAATATTCATATGATGAGAAGTCTGCAGTATTAACTGTTGAGAGATAGGTTAGTTAATAATCTTCTATAAAATTTAAAAACGATTAAATAAAAATAGGCATTAGGATGAGTGAGACATTATTGGCTTTTTCCATAGATATTGATAAAGCCCGTCTACCTATTATGGTCGAAAAATATACTAAGCGTATTTGTAAAATGAAATCCCACATGCCAATAAAAGGATCAGATGTATATGGGAACAATTAACGAAATAAAGTCTAAACTTCTTGAGCTTGAAGGTGGTGCGTTTCAGCGCCTATGTGATGATTGGCTGTTTAGAAAAGGCTATGAAAACATTAATGCAATTGGAATGATGCAGACCACAGATAGAGTAGTTAAAGGTACTCCAGATTGTTTAATTATGCAGCCTGATGGAAGTTATGTTTTCACTGAATATACTGTTCAACAGGATCGTCTAGTTAAAAAATTAGAAGATGATATTAATAAATGTTTTGATGAGCAGAAAACAGGAATAGCTAGTGAGCAAATAAGTGAGATTATTATATGTTACCTCGGAAAGTTAACCACTCATGATATTAATCAGTTAAAAGAAAAATGTGATAGTAAAGGTGTGAATTTAAGCCTTAACGGATTAGATACCATATCGTTAAATATTCAAAATTATTACCCAGTATTGTCTGAACTATATTTAGGACTTTCATTGGATACTGGGCAACTATTATCTGTTGATGATTTTGTTAAGCGATTTGGTCAAAATGGACTTACTACTACAATTGATAATGAAATCCTGTTTCAAGAAGATGCACTACAACAAGGAATGGATAGCCTTGAACAAAATAATTTTCTTTTAGTATCTGGTGCACCAGGCGTTGGAAAAACGCTTTTTTCAGTAAACTTATCTGCGCAAATGCAAAGCAAATCTCCTGATTTGAAAGTGTATTGCGTTTTTGACAAGGGTGCGGATTTAATTAGAGATGTTACTGCTCATTTTAGTGAACCAGGTGAATATCTAATATTTGTCGATGATGCCAATAGGTTAGATCATCGCCTTGACTATATATTACATTATCTGACAGAGTACGATACAAAACGATCATTTAAAATTATTGCTACCGTTAGAGATTATGCGCGTGATTCAGTTATTAATAATGTCAGTAACTTTACAAGTATTACTGAACAAAAAATTTCACCACTTTCAGATGATCAGATTAAAGAGTTAATAATTAATCTTTTTGATATTAAAAATTCTGATTATCAACTAAGAATTCAAGAAATTGCCGGGGGAAATGCACGGCTGGCTATGATGGCATCAAAAGTTGCCAAAGATACGCAACAGATCGAATCAATACAAAATGTTGCATCGCTCTATGATGACTATTTTGGGAAAAATGAAAATATAAAAGAAATTGTTGATAATGAACAGTTAATGATAACCGCTTGTGCAATTTCCTTCTTTAGGAAAATTGATAGATTAAACGACGCACACATGTCACGAGTGCAAAATGTATTTGGTATTCAAGCTGAAGAATTTTGGGAATACGTCAACGTTTTGCATAATAGTGAAATTGTTGATTTATATGAAGATGAAGTTGTAAAAATATCTGATCAGGTGTTATCAACCTATCTATTTTATTTGGCTGTTTTTGAAAAGAAATACATACCCTTTTCTTTAATTGTTAGTAATTTTTATCCTGATTTTAAACAAACGATAGTTGATTCACTAAACCCAGTGTTAAGTGCTTTTGATCACAAAGAAATTATAAGTGAAATTAAAAGTGAAATTCATTCAATTTTGAAAGAGATGTCATCTTCAAATAGTGAAGACGAATGTCTTGAGTTTTTAAATTCATTTTGGTTTGCGCTTCCTACAGAGTCATTATCTTTTGCCAAGAGTATTATTGATTTTTCACCTAGTGTGGATATTGATTGGAGTAATGAATCTTTTGACACGTCAAACGACAGGGATTCTAAATCACTAGTGGTCAGCCTACTAAGTAATTTCCGGTATTTTTCCGAAAATGAAATGCAAATTTCTTTTGCGTTAATGTTACAGCACCTCGAGAAGACGAAAGGATCGTTAGAGCATGTCATTAGAGAGCTTACTGAGAGTTATAGTTTCAAGAAAGATGACCGGCGGTATGGTTACGCTGTTCAAAAATATGTTGTTGATAAACTAATTGAAGAGATGGATGGTGGTTCAAAGTATTTGCTAGCAAGGTTATTTCTCTTGATGGCTAAAAGTTTTCTTACGATAGA
>JAFLJY010000015.1 GCA_022712755.1 Gammaproteobacteria bacterium | reverse complement strand
ATCGGTAATATTGAAATTGCCTTTGACGAGGGCATGAAACAAAAAGCAGAAGAATTTAAACAGGCCGGTTCAGAAATATACAGTAAGGCGTAGTGGCTCAGGCTTAATCTGATAAAACGTGTTGGTTTTACTCATTGAGTGAATGGCTGATTTCGGTCATTAGCTGACACAAGAAAAACTTTTTATCCACAGATGAACGCAGATAAACACAGATAAAAACAAAAGGAAAAATTGTAGGTATGCCATGATAATTTTTTGGTATTCGCATGGTTGTGCCCGCCAATAATGGCATTGCACTAATACAAAAATATCAATTCTGGCGCACCACAAAAAAACAAAAAAAGGTTTTATCTGTGTTCATCTGCGTTTATCTGTGGAAAAATATTTTGTTTTTTAATGCCCGATAAGTGTCGAAATCAGCCATTCTATATCTGACGCTGTCTGTCAGACTTATACAGTTAAGAAGCACTGTAGTTTTTAATAAAATTCACCGTTGCGTCAATGGTCATAGGGTCACGTAATATTCTTCTGTGCCCTAACTTACTGGTTTTAATAAAACGGACTTTGCTCCATGCCTGAGCAATTTTCTGGCCTTCATGCCAGGGTACGTCAACATCATCAACATCGTGTATTACCAGCGCCGGAATATCCAGCTCGGTTATGTTGTGTTGCATGGAAGAATCCCGCCACACTTTTTCGCCAAAATCATGTTCGATGCAACGTATTAATTCGGCTTCAACAGGCTGTGGAATAGTGAGTGCGGTGACGAATTTTTTTACTAATCCGACGGTGTCGGCAGGCGGAGAAATGTTAACTACGCGAGATGTGGTCAGTCCGTTTTTCATTGCAATCGCCAGGCATGGGCCGCCAAAAGAATGGGTAACCACCGATTTAAATGACCCATAGATTTTATTCAGTGCCACGATGGTATCGGAAATTTCATAAATATTGGTTTGTTTTCCTGAGCTTTTACCGTGTGCAGGCGCATCAAAACCTAATACACGAAAACCGGCATCGGCTAACTTTTTCGCAATAGAGCCCAGTTGAGTACCTCGTCCGCTCCAGCCATGGATCAGTAAAACCATTGGTCCGGATTGCCCCCACTGGTAGGTAGCAATAGATTGGTTATTAATCTCGTGGACTTCGATACGGGCGGATTGTAGCGCGTTGTGTTCGGATACTGGTGTTTTGTAGCGTGGTGGCGTAGTCCAGAGTTTATAGGCGAAACGTCCGGTAAGTTTGGGAGCAATGCGACCGCCGATCCTGAATCCTAGTTGAAACAGTTTTACTATCATCGGCACTGGGCGTGGTTTGTTTGTGTTCATGGCTTTGTTATGTGGTGTATTTTGGTTAGGGCAACTGAATATATTTTGTTTGGCATACCGGTCGCTTTTTAATAGCAGGTAATTTGGCTTTGCAATTATAAATTAGTTTCATTATAAAACTGTTTAATGATGCAACTTAATCATATTTAGTTGCAAATAGCAACTTTTGAATTTATAGTGAGAGGATGAAGCACAATAAACTTGATGACATGAATTGCTCGATAGCGACTTCGCTGGAGCTTATTGGTGAGTGGTGGACTATTCTTATTCTGCGTGAAGCCTTTTTTGGTACTCGTCGATTTGAAGATTTTCAACAATATCTGGGCATTGCGCGAAATATCCTCACCACCCGGCTGCGAAAATTGTGTGACGGCGGTTTACTGCAACGCGTACCCATTAAAGAAGGCGCAAAACGCCATGAATATAAACTCACTGCCATGGGACGAGACTTGTATCCAACGCTGATTGCACTCACACAATGGGGTGATCGCTGGCTTCATCTGGACGGCGCGCCGGTTAAATTTATCGATCACGTTACCGGTGAAGAGATTGATGATGTGGCTATTTTATCTAAACAGGGAAAAGAGCTGGATGCCCGTGATCTGTTACTTATACCGGGTCCGGGTGCGAATGAAGAAACAAAACAACGTTTGTCCTTGTTGCAAATTGCCTGGGAAAAACACCATGAGGGGGAATGATGGTACTAAACTCTACCTGTAATATGCCGCAACAGCCTGATTACACAGGGGTAACAACCATTGAATTGTCGCCGACTCCGGTTATGAAGGACTATAAGCAGGCAATGCAGCTTGCTAATACCGAGGCAGAAAAAGCAGTTGGTGAGCATATGTTGCTGGCGTGGTATGACAAAGACCGGGATTTTGAGTCACCACAACATGCCAGTGAATGTCATGTTAATAGTGCCATCCCGGGTTATATTGATTATGGCTTATATCACGGAGCCACATTGAAGATAGATATTGAGCAGGGACGGTTTGTGTTTTTCTATTTGCCGATTGATTTAGACACAGAGACCACAGAGAACGCAGAAGGAAAATAATGGTGCCGCATGGATGTGGCATTTACGAACCAAAGAATGGAAATCAAAGTCACTGTGTTCTCAGTGGTCTCTGTGCCAAAAATAATATAGTTAGTAGGTAATGCGATAAACCGCATCGCCATAATCATCAGAAATAAGCATGGAGCCATCCGGTATCATTAATATATCAACCGGCCGCCCCCATGCGCTATCTTCTTCTTTATTCAGCCAGCCGGTGACAAAGGGTTCGACTTTAATTACCTTGTTTCCTTTTAACTGCACATGTATCACCCGATAACCCGTTTTTTCACTGCGGTTCCACGAGCCGTGTTCGGCAACAAATAAACTGTTTTGATATTTCCCCGGGAACTGGTTGGCAGAATAAAATGCCAAACCCAGCGGTGCCACATGTGCTCCCAGTTCAACCACAGGTAAAGTGTAATCTTCTACTTCTGCCTGCTCGCCATATTCCGGGTCGAGTGTGTTTCTGCCGTGCAAATACGGAAAACCAAAATCTAAACCTGCAACAGGTGCGTGATTGATTTCATCTGGCGGTGAATTATCTCCTAACCAGTCGCGACCGTTATCAGTAAACCACAAGGTTTTGTTTATCGGGTGAAAAGCCAGGCCAACACTGTTGCGTAC
>JAFLJY010000014.1 GCA_022712755.1 Gammaproteobacteria bacterium | reverse complement strand
TTTTAAACGCTTTTCAAAGTCACCGCGGTACTTGGTACCAGCTACCAGCGAACCTAAATCCAATGAAAAGATGGTACTGTCCAATAAAACTTCTGGCACTTCTTTATCAACAATACGTTTTGCCAGGCCTTCCGCTAATGCGGTTTTTCCAACACCCGCCTCACCCACCAGCAATGGATTATTTTTACGACGGCGACATAATATCTGTACTGTTCTTTCAACTTCATTATCACGACCAATCAGTGGGTCAACCAAACCTTGTTTGGCACGTTGATTTAAATTAATGGTGTAATTGTCCAACGGTTGCGACTCGGCATCCTGCGCTGCGGTTTGATCAGAATGATCTTCAAGTTTCTCAGTTTCATTGGGCACTTTGGTAATGCCATGAGAAATATAATTAACCACATCCAGGCGATTAACATTTTGTTGACTCAATAAATAAACAGCCTGTGATTCTTGCTCACCAAACATAGCCACCAGTACATTGGCACCAACCACTTCTTTTTTGCCGGAAGACTGCACATGAAAAACAGCACGTTGTAATACCCGTTGAAAACCTAGCGTAGGCTGCACTTCACCACTATTTATATCACCCCTATTGTTATTGTCGCCAAAAGTGGGGGTATTTTTATCAAGATATTCTTTAAGCTCAATACTAAGCAAATTCAAATCTGCACCGCAGGCCTGCAGTACTATGTTGGCGCTGTTGTTGTCTAACAGCGAAAGCAATAAATGCTCAACAGTAATGTATTCATGCCTGTTTCTTCTGGCATCATTAAATGCAGTATTTAGTGATGCTTCAAGTTCTTTGCTTAACATGGTGCCACCTTCTTATTAATTATGAATGATGAGTGATGAATTTGTACTCCAGCACATAAATCCAGTGACTTTATATGCTGGATAAATTTGGTGTTGTGTTTGTATTTGTTTTTTTGTTTTCATTCATAATTCAACACTCAGCATTCATAATTCAAACCTCTTCCATGCTACACATTAAAGGGTGCTGATTCATTCGTGAATATTCATTGACCTGATCCACTTTTGTTTCAGCGATTTCATGGCTAAAAATACCACAAATGCCCTTGCCTTTTGTATGCACTGACATCATTACACGTGTTGCTTTTGCATCATCCATCGAAAAGTACAACATCAACACTTGCACGACAAACTCCATAGGAGTGTAATCGTCATTATTCACAATAACTTTATATTGTTTTGGTGCTTTTAATTTTGGTTTATCTTCCTCTACCGCAAGCCCACCGCCAGTATCATGATCCCAGTCTTCATCACCGGTATGGTTAGTAATAGGGAAGTCGCCCGTAACATGATTACTCATAGTCACCTTCAGTGTAGAACAAACTCTTTAATTTTTCTAAATTGTGCATCATATTTATTAATAAATGTCAGTGTAACGACTCAATAATGTTTCATTTGCAAATCTCACAAGTCCGCCATCTAAAACCCGCTAACTAGTCTGTTCCCAGCACTACACATGTGAGCGATCAGTGTGTATTTGTGACCAACATAATCTTTCACTGTTCCATGCTACAGTGGTTATGATCTATTGATATAATTTTACAATATTAGTGCCAGAGACAACAACCTTGCTACATCAAACGTACTGAAGATGGTTTGCAACGATTAAATCACATACAGATTAGAGATGCCCTAGAGTGAGATTGGTAGCAGCAAGCACCTTAAGTTACTGCACAGGTGTGCTGCCGACGAGACCCAGGGCGTAGGATCGAAAGTTTTATGTGACAAAGCCAAGCACACTATTTAGTAGCTCCTGCTTTAATTTTTTATCCACTGATTTAATCAGTCGGGGCTGTAATTGAGCAGCACTGCCAGCAGACACTTTTAGTGGCCAGGACTGGTAACCTATTACGCTAACACCATCTTGCGCTATTAATTCAATTTTTAGCGTTGCCCGTAACCAGTGCCAGTTATCTCTTACTATTGGCTGTTTCGCTTCAAGGCTTGCGGCTAACTGGTAGGGTGAACTGACGGTATGATTAGCCACACCCGGGTCAACTTTAAATCCAGCGTTGGCAACTGCACCCTGAAAAATGGGTTTTAAACCGCCAATATCATCAATTTTTATCACTGTTTTCAATGGTAGAGATCTTAATGCCTGCTGTAGCTTCTCGTTCAATTCGGCCAGATTCCATTGTGCTGTTGCACCTTTTCCTTTTACATCAATTATTTTGAGTGTTTTTTGTAAGGTTAGCCGGGTCTGCTGCAATGAATTAGCTTTATGTAAATCAGAAATTTTAAGTAGTGCATCGCTGCGTTTTGCCTGCTGATTTAAGGCATATTGCGTTTCTTCATCAAGGCGATTCATTTCTCCTCGAATATTATTGCCTGCCTGACTACGATCTAACACAGCTAAAGCATGATATGTCAGATCGGCGCTACTTTGCCACTGCTCGGCAATACGTGCGCCCTGTATCATTTTGTCGGTTTTCAAGTTAACTGTGCTGGCTATTCTTGCACTTTTTTCTACGGTTTCAATGCCGTCTTTTTTACGGGTTTGACTATTCTGCGAGGTAGTAGAGACTTCTCTGATCTGCACTTCAAAAATTTTCGCTAAATTCGACAATGCCCGTGCTTTAGCCTGCTCCGCTTTTGCTGCTGAACCGGTTGCCGACAAGTACTTAAAATGAGGATACATCTCAGGTTCGCCCCGAACCCACTGTGGTGTTTTACTGGTATTCAAAACGTCTGTTGATTGCATACAGGCCGTAAGCAATAAAACACTAATAAATATTTTAAATCGAAAGATTGCTTTCATTTTTCATTTTTCATTTTTCATTTTTCATTTTTCCATCCTTAGGTTCGTTAACGGTACATCCCTGTACCACTACTCATTTTGCCGTTTTTTGGCAGCAGGTGCCGCCCAATGTTTAATCAGAAAGCTGGATTGCCCAGGATAAATGGTAACTTGTTCACCCATCACATCAATAATCTGACCGGCTGCATTTTGCATTTTTATCTGCACGTTATGTTCACCCGCCGGTAATAGTATTCGCTTTAATTGTATTTCCTGCGGCAGCGTTGTCCAGCTTCGGGTATCCGCTCTTTCGGTGACCAGATTCGTTATCGTCATTAAGAGCCCGGCAAGGTCACTGCTTTGCTGGGCGGAATGCTGGCTATTATATTTAACGACAGCCCGCGCCGTCGCTCGTAGCATTATCCCCGGCATTGCCTGCTCTAACGAGTATCGCGCCAATGCATCAACATCTGCCACCGTTTCCATTAAATAGTTTTTTTTATTAACAAAAAGTCGCGGTGTAGACAGGCGTCTTTTGGGGTACCGGTATACGGGAAACGCGACCCGCAGATTTTGTTGCACTTCGGTAGAATAAATTGGCAGCGCTGCCTCCGTTCTAATCGGTGCCAGCCCATTGTTTAAAATAACCACCAGCTCGCCCATATTTTTACTGGCTTTGACGGGTTCATGCTCGACCATACCATCAATCATGTTAAATTCTTTTTTATACGATTTGTATTCGCTCCATAAACCCTGCTTTGCCAACAAACGTAGCAGGTCTTTTTTTATGCCAGGGGGTGCAGCCGGATACTGATACCCGCCTTTTTCTTTGTAGACAGTATAAGCCTTGCGATAGGAGATAAGTGCAGAATCCAGTTCATTCAGACTTTCATAGATGATACCTTCAAGATAGCGCAGAAAAGCGTCTTCTTCAGGCTCATCCCCCCACTCCATCATTTTGACATTGGCCTGCAACATTTCAACACGAGCACCATCAAGCTGGCCTAGTTGGATATAATTCATTGCCATGAAGGCATGCAATAACAACTGTTCATAACGATCGCCCTGGTAACCGCGCAAGGTTTCATTAATTGTTAATGCGGCAAGATTCTCGGTAATACTGATGCCGTAAAGCTGTTCGATTTCCTGCTTGGCGACTTCAAAAATCTGGTTGCTGCCAGAAAAATCATCATTGATTCGGCGCAACATGCCTTTATCAAGAGAGGAAATCACCTCCTCCTGATCAGGATCTTTTTGTTCTGCAATGGCGAGGGACAAATGTGGTTTGCCCTGCAGTAAGCCATCACGCATGGAAGTCGCATGACTGGCGTAACTTGCACATGATTGCAGAAAAGTGCCGCTGAGCAGAATCAATACCAGTTTACAAAACAGGTGACTGCTTAGCTTTACAGCCTCAGTCTGAAAAACAACCCTTTTGATTAACATCTAGGTCTCCATTTATCCCTCTAATATAGCCAGCTCACCAGTTTTATATTAACTACAGCGCTTGCCGATTACAGGGAGAAAACTACAGACGGAACCCCCCTTTTTCAATTGTTTTCTTGATTTTCTTCTGTCCTACCCATACTTTTCGGTTAGTGCCTAATTGAATAAGGGTTAAATCAATCTGGTAGAAACGTGCCTGTTCACCGCTAACAGCATCAACAATGGTATTGATCGAACCCTGCAACATAAAATCAGCACCGATTTCCTGCCCCATGGCTTTACGGGTTTCTTCTGTTGCATGCAAATCCTGTTCTTTAACTTCAGCTCGAATTTCTTCACGTTCTTTTGCAGAGGCGACAAACTCAACCTCGCCTGAATTAATCAGCTCGCGTTCCATATCAGCTATAAAAGTACGTGTATTGATATGTTCGTGACTTAAATTGCGCACCGTGCCAACAATAACGGTTGGTGCTTTGCCCTGTTCACGATTAAATTTTGTTAACCAGCCACGTGAAAGGACATCCTGAATCATTTCCTGTGATACCAACCGGGAATCGGTATCATTCCATTTTCCACTGAGATCGGTAACGGTGTCTGAATCAACCCGGGTTACTGTTTGACTACAGCCTGTCAGCAAAAGCAATAAGCCGAACAATACTGCTAACGGGTTCATTTTAAATATTGATATTTTCATTTTCATACTCCTTTAATTTTACTGAGCATTTTATATCATTAAGCCACCCAGCTTGACCAGTTAAACTTCCGTTTTTATTCAAAATTGCACAACTTTTCACAATAAGTTACACTAATTCGTTGCAACTTATGGTCGCGACAATGAAAAACATTGACACCCTGCTCCATGCGCGCTGGGTTATTCCTGTTGATAACAAACAGCGTAATCTCGAACAGCATTGTATCGCCATTGATGAAAAAAAAATCATCGATATTTTGCCCAGTGCGCTGGCCAAAACCCGATACAACGCCAGGGTAAACCGTAATTATCATCAGCATGCACTGATTCCCGGCCTGATAAACAGCCATACCCACAGTGCAATGAGTCTGTTTCGTGGTCTGGCGGATGATTTATCACTAATGGACTGGTTGCAAAATCATATCTGGCCAGCAGAAGAAAAACATGTCAATGAAGCCTTTGTGCAAACCGGTACTGAACTAGCAATCGCGGAAATGATTCGTAGCGGCACCACCTGCTTCAATGACATGTATTTTTTCCCTGATGTTACTGCACGTGTGGCGGCGGATATTGGTATGCGTGCTTCGGTCGGTCTGATACTCATCGACTTTGCCACCGTGTGGGCGAATAACAGTGAAGAATACATCGCCAAAGGCCTTGCTGTTTTTGACCACTATAAGGGACACGAGTTAATTAAAACAGCCTTTGCGCCGCATGCCCCTTATACCGTATCCGATGAACCTTTAAAACACATAACTATCCTCGCCAATGAACTTGAGCTGGGTGTTCATATGCACATTCACGAAACCGCATTTGAAGTCAGTGAAGCTGAAAAAAATAACGGTTTGCGCCCACTGGCACGCTTAAATAAACTGGGTTTACTGACACCTGCATTGCAGGCAGTACACATGACGCAAATCCAGGATGATGAAATACAGCTGCTGGCGACAAGCGGCAGCCATGTTATCCATTGCCCGGAATCAAATATGAAACTTGCTAGTGGTATCTGTCCAGTGAAACAGCTATTAGATGCGGGTGTTAATGTTGCCCTTGGCACTGACAGTGCTTCCAGCAACAATGATTTAGACCTGTTTGGCGAAATGCGCTCAGCCGCCATGCTGGCAAAAATAAGCAATATGGATGCCACCGCACTTACCGCAGATCAGGTGCTGCAAATGGCAACCATCAATGGCGCTACCGCGTTAGGCATAAACGACATCACCGGTTCGCTGGAAGTGGGTAAATTTGCCGATATTGTTGCGGTAAATTTCGATACAATAGAGACCATTCCAGTATATGACCCGGTTTCGCATCTGGTTAATTGCAGTTCACGCGAACATGTAACAGATGTATGGATTGCTGGCAAACAGGTTTTAACAGACAGAATACTCAATACTATTGATGAGAAAAAACTGAAGCAGGAATGTATTAGAATCAGTGAAGAGATAAGACGGATTTAGGTTTTAAGTTTAATGTTTAATGTTTTTACTTACAACTTACAACTATTTATTATTTATCATTGAGTTAAAGACACATATTAATGTTCTTTATTACATAAAAACACAAGCACTAAATAACATGACAAACACAGCAAACATCGATCCGGCAGAAATTAAAAAATTTGAAGACCTTGCCTCACGCTGGTGGGATACCCAGGGCGAGTTCAAACCCCTGCACGAAATGAACCCGCTACGCCTTAACTTTATCAATAGCGGTTCGCCCTTAGATGGCAAAGCCGTAATTGATATTGGTTGCGGTGGCGGTATTCTCAGTGAAAGTATGGCAGCTTGTGGCGCAACAACCACCGGTATTGATATGGGCAAAGCACCGTTAGCCGTTGCCAGACTACATGCTATGGAAAGTGACCTTGATATTGATTACCAACAAACCACCGCAGAAGAAATGGCACAGCAAAAACCGGCAGCGTTTGACGTAGTCACCTGCATGGAAATGCTGGAGCATGTACCCGATCCTGCATCTGTTATCAACGCTTGTTTCAAAATGACCAAGCCTGGCGGCTCGGTTTATTTTTCGACCATTAACCGAAATCCGAAATCGTATGCATTCGCTATCGTCGGTGCTGAGTACCTGATGAAGATGCTGCCTCGCGGCACACACGACTACGCAAAATTTATCAAACCTTCCGAGCTTGATGAATGGGCTCGTGCTGCCGGTCTTAAACTGGTGGATTTAAAAGGCGTTAGTTACAATCCTTTTACCGGTTTATTTAGCCTGTCACATAATGTTGATGTGAATTATATGGTGCATTATATTCGTCCTGAAGAAACCACCTGAACTGTCATCTGTAATATCATCTGAAGCGCTGAGCCAATAAACCTGCTGTGACAAATCTACTGTGACAAACGCAAAACAAATCAACAAAATCAGTACCGTATTATTTGACCTCGATGGCACCTTGATTGATACTGCGCCCGATATGGCAGCAGCACTGGATATACTCTGTGATGAAGAACAACACAAACGCCTGCCTTATTCTCAGGTTCGTCCTGTGGTCTCTAACGGCAGCGTTGCCCTGGTGACGCTGGCTTTTGGTGATGCACTAGAAGCACAGACACTGTCGCGACTGAAAACACGTTATCTGGAAATATACCAGAACAACCTTACTAACCATTCTCAGCTGTTTGACGAAATGGACGAACTGCTGCAACAGCTTGAACAAAATAACATTAAATGGGGCGTTGTCACTAACAAACCCGGCTGGTTAACCGAACCATTAATGGCATCGCTAGCTTTAACGCAACGTGCGGCCTGTATTGTCTCCTCAGATTCCACCCAAAACCGAAAACCGCACCCGGAACCCATGCATTTCGCCTGCAAACTGAGCAATAGCCAACCCGAAGAATGTGTTTATGTCGGTGATGCACGGCGCGACATTGAAGCTGGGAAAAACGCCGGCATGAAAACCGTTATCGCTGAATATGGTTACATTGGTGACTGGGAAAACACAAACGACTGGCAGGCAGATTACAGCATACAAAGCCCCGGGCAACTCCTGGCCGTAATTACTCAGACCTGAGCTGACAAAACGTATCAGATTTACTTACTGATCGAATAACTGAGTTCGGTCATTAGCGGAAGTTAAAAGTTATAAGTTTTATGTTGCATGTTTTAAGTTAAAAATGTTATTCCATCATTAGGTCCGTAAACGGCACATCCTTGTGCCACTACTCCATCCTTTGCTTCGAAAATCGCACCGCCTTCCTGGCTCTTTGCGCCATAATTGTAAACATGGCCGTCCATCCATGGACATAACGGCACATCCGTGTGCCACTGCTCCACGAATAGTGCTAAAAAAACAAAAGCTTATTTTAACCACAGATAGGTAACTTAATACATACAACATACAACTTATAACTTCCGCTATGTGTCGTCAGATAAAATCCAGATAGCGTTGGTAATCTTCTACTCGATCAATATCCCAACAAGTATCCAGCTCATAAAATGAAATGCCATTTTTATTAAGCTTATTTCTTGATTGTTGCATCACTTCAGCGCTACCCCAGGTTATGTCCTGAAATAAAAATTTATACGGTTTTTGCAAGCCCACTAAAACATAACCACCATCTTCAGCCGGTACAAAAACGGTTTCTAAACCTTTTTTTAAGCGTTCTATAGCCTTTTCGATAAGCACCTCACCTAATGCCGGTGCATCGGTGCCGATAACGATACAATATTTATATTGCTGCAAAGCCTGCTTTATACCATTTAACATGCGCATACCCAAATCAGTGCCTGACTGTGATAATAAAGCAATCGGGTATTGTTGTTTACAGCGCATAAAATAGTCATCCTGTCGTACATCAGGTGAGCACAGCAAATGCACAGCACAGAGGTTTGCCTGAGTTAGCATCGACAGGCGCTGATGGATTAAATCATCTTGCAATTGCGTTGCAGCCTGAACACCAATATCCGATATTAAACGCGTGTTGACTTTGCCTGTCACAGGGGCTTTGGCAAACAGCAAAATAACCGTATCAGGATGTTTCATTAACGATAGAGTTGGCTGAGTTTTTCTGGCGATGCACCAAAAAAATAGTACAGGCGTAATTTCCACATTAGGAAAACCGTAACAAGCACACCCTTGTTTTCCCAGCGCCGACTTGACGTTATCACTTTTTGTTTTAAACAAACGGGTGATGACTGTTCCTTGAGTAACCGGCTGATAGCTATATCTTCCATCAAGGTAATTTCGGGAAATCCACTTAGTCGATTAAAAAGTTTTCGTTCTATAAAAATCGCCTGATCACCAGTGGCAATGGATGTTAATCGTGAACGCAAATTCATCAATCGTTCGATGATTCGAAAGATAAATTTATTACTTGATAATCGCACATCAAAATGCCCCCAGTAACACTCTCTTTGATAGTTGTCGCTAATTGCATTAAGGGCCTTATCAGGAAGAAAGGTGTCACAATGTAAAAATAAAAAGATATCGCCTGTGGCCACAGCCGCGCCGTTATTCATTTGCAGGGCTCGACCCGCTTTTGACACGATAACCCTGTCTGCGCCCTGTTGTGCAAGCATCAAACTATTATCAGTGCTGCCGCCATCAACAACAACAACCTCATGTCCTTTGTCACGAAAACACTGTAACTTATTCAAAAAATTAGGCAGCTCTGCTTCCTCATTGAATACTGGAGTAATAATCGATACCTTTACCCCGGTTCCACACAAAGAAGTGTTCTCCAACTTTTTCAATTAGATTAGCGCTCCACCACAGCTACTACCAAAACCAGCGGTACAACCATAACAATGATCCATTATGGCAATATCCTTACCTTTTAAATCACTCTGTAAAAGGTCATTGATATGCGTTTTTGCTGGTAGCACTCCCACCGTTATATCGGCGTTCAGACCGGCTGATAAGCCTAACATCTGATTAAAATCACAATCATAAACATAACCCAGCCAGTCCACGCTTAAGGTGCTACGGCACATAACGCCGGATAAATTATCTTTACTGTAGGCTGTTTTTAACAACTGCATGTATTCATCAAACAAACCTTTAGACAACAAGGTGCTGCCAAAACGTTTAATTGGCATATTAGTTATTGTGTACAAATTATTAAAGCTGATAGCAAAACGTTGTTGTAATTCTTTTTTATAGGCTGGCTCAAGCTCATTTTGTGAGGGTGGTAAATTAATGCCCTGTGGGTTATACACCAGGTTAAGCTGCAAGGCTTCCTCTTTTCCATAACCGTAATGATTTAATAACTGCAAGCCTTTTATGCTGTTACTGAAGACCCCTTTGCCACGTTGTGCATCAACATTTTCTCTTAGATAACAGGGCATGGAAGCCACCACCTCTACTTTATTCTCAGCCAGAAAAGCGGCTATTTTCTCAAAACCAGGTTCTAACAAAATGGTTATATTACAGCGGTCAATAACATGCACGCCCATATCAACAGCCTGTTTAACCAGCGAGCAGAACTCAGGGTTCATCTCCGGTGCGCCGCCGGTTAAGTCTAATGTTTTAATGTTTTTTTGCTTTAAAAAATTGACGACATCTGCAACTGTTTCTGCTGTCATGATTTCCTTACGCCGCGGACTGGCATCGACATGGCAATGCAAACATTGCTGGTTACACAAATACCCCAAATTAACCTGCAAGGTTTCCAGTTGTGTGCGTTTTATTGCCGGGAAATCGGTGTTTTTCAATAAATTAAAGGTGTTTTTCATCGTTTTCTTAAGATAAATAGCGGTTCAAAAAAGCCACTAATTTTTTAGTTATCGGGTTAAATAAACGGTCTTTATAATACTGCCCGGCAAGGCGTTTGTTAAGTTGTGAATAAGTAGGATAGGCATGAACCAGCGAGGTTAATTTTGAAATTTTCATGTTTTCCTGAACCGCCAGCGCCAGCTCATGAATAAGCTCACCCGCATGCGGTGCAATAATATGCGCACCGACCACCCTGCCCCGGTTGGTTAAGATTTTCGCTATTCCTGTTTTATTATTATCGGTTATTGCACGATCCAGTTGCGATATTTCAAATTGATGCACTTCAGCTTTTTTCAATTGCTTACACTGTTTAACGCTAAGCCCAACTTGCGCCACTTCCGGCTCGGTGTAAACCACTGCAGGTACAACATCGTAGTTAATCTTTTTGGGCATCTTAAAAATTATATTTGCAATAACGACACCCGCCTGCAATTCAGCCACATGGGTTAATGGCATTTCACCGGTAACATCACCGCAGGCATAAATCTTTTTATTACTGGTCTGCATTTTTCTGTTGACCTTTATACCTGTTTCATCAAATCGCACACCGGCTTTTTTAAGATTCAGGGAATCAACTACCGGTCTACGCCCTATTGCAACCAGTAAGGCTTGTGCCTGAAGCATTTCACCGCCTTCTTGCATAAGCTGCTTCATGCCCGCCTGCTCAGTCACTTCTATTATTTCAGTATTTAAATAAATTGAAATACCTTCTGCGCTTAATGCATCAGCCAGAATTACCGACATCGCTTTATCCATCTGAGGCAGTAATCGTGGACCTATCTCCACAATAGAAACCTCTGACCCTAATCGAGCATAAGCCTGCGCCATTTCGACACCAATGGGGCCACCGCCTAAAATAATCAAACTTTCAGGCAAAACAGGCAGGCTGTACATGTCTTCATTGGTTAAGAAGCTTACCTGTTGCAGCCCTTTTATAGGCGGGATAAAGGCTGATGAGCCAGTGGCGATGACGATATGCTTCGCCTCAATCTGCCTGCCCGCGACTTCAATTTGTGAGGGAGAAGTAAAAGTCGCTTCGCCGACTACCACTTCACAACCCAGCGCTTCAAACCGCTCCCGACTATCGTGTACCTGAATAGTATCAATCGCATTTTTAATCGTCTGATTTACCGCCTGCATATCAATTTTCGGTTTAACAGCAGGCAAACCCCAACGATCTGCGTGAGACAAACTATGTGCAATAGCAGCACTTTTTATCAATGCCTTGCTCGGCACACAGCCATAATGCAGGCAGTCACCACCCATCGCCTCCTGTTTGTTAACTAGCACAACATCAAGGCCAAGCTGAGCGGCAACACTGGCCACAACCAGACCGCCTGCACCACCTCCTATAATCACTAAATCGCGTTTCTTTACCATATAATTTTTAAAACAGAATCCTGTCTAAAAAGGAGTTGGTGTAAATATAATATTTTATTTCATTTTATAATCAACAAATGTACCGACAACACAGCAGCATGATTGTTCATTCACATTTGTGTTATACGACTAACCTGCAGCCATAAAAAAAGGCTGGTCATAAACCAGCCTTTTTTCTACATTTTGTCTACCGTCAGAGCACTTTTCCCATCAAGGCAAATGATTTTACGAATGCACCAGCCAGGCTTGGGTCTCTTATCATCGTCGCATAATCACCTTTTCTGAAACGTAATTTTCTTGACGTGTAGGCAATACCCAATTTCATTAAACCGGGTGGTTTCACAATAAGCGATAGCCAGTCATCAGTCGTTGCCCGAATATCCCAGTGAATATCATCAGAAGAAGCACTGTTAATAGATGACACAATTCCATTTTCTATGGTCATCACAAATAATGGCTCATCTATTTCAGGTACACCAAAAGCAACAACAGAATTAAAACCAGCACGCTGTAAAGGTGTTGTTATTTCTTCATCCGCATTCCATGCCTCTTTAAAAGACTGCGCCCATTCGCTAGAGAATAAATCTGCCATTAAGTAAATCCAATAATTTTGCTTTTTAGTTAAAGATACTCGCAGTTTCTATGAAAAAGTTTATTTTGTCAAAAAATTCAGTCACTTCCAAAATGATTTAGAACCATATTCCAATTTAAAACAGCCTGCATTTGCAAGATATAACTAAAAAAACAAACATAACTACATGAAACATAGAAAATACGTTTTATATATAATTTTGCACCCAGGATTTAATATCCGAAGCGCCCATTGCACCCGCTTGTCTGGTGATTTCTTTACCATTTTTAAATAATACCAGGGTAGGAATACTGCGAATATTCCAATGCCCTGATATAGTCTGCTCATCTTCAGTGTTTAACTTTGCCAGTCGCACAGAGGGTGATAGCTCTGCACTAGCCTGCTCAAATGCAGGCGCCATCATCTTGCATGGACCACACCATGGCGCCCAGAAATCGACAACCACGGGAATGTCATTACGTTTAATGTGTTGCTGAAAGTTTTCCGATGTCAAAACCACCGGCTTACTATTAAATAACGGTTTATGACATTTACCACAGGCGGGACTCGCATCGAGCCTGGCGGTTGGAATACGGTTTGTAGCATTACATGACGGACATACAATATGTTTCATTTCACTCATACTCCTTCCATTTAAATCAGTTAATTACGCATAACATAAGGGCAGTCAAACGTTTTTTCAAGTAACGGATAAAACGTTATTTTTAAGTTCAAGAGGTGTCAATCAGTTGGCGCGAATCGTCAATTAAACAACTAAATATAGCCGTAAGCTTTACTAAACACCTGATTTGACAATTACTCCTGGAGGTCACCATGTTTAAGCCATATAAATTGCAAAGTAACGCTTTAGAAATATTTAGAATAAAAGCGCACCTTCGAAGTTATGTTAAAGATCCCGATACCATTGACGAAGATCTGCTACACAATGCCGTAGCCAAATTAAAAAAGCTACCTTACGAGCACAAAGACCCGACTGACATAGTTGCTAAAGAGCTGGTTTTAGATGCTTATCACCTGGGCTATTTCAAATACGAAGATCTAACACATCCAGGGTACATAATGGTGCAACATGAAAAGTTTCGCCGCCACCCGTTAACTAACGATGTAACACATCAAATTTCTATGCTAAAAAACCGTATGCAATAAAAACATGTGTTAGAAAACAAAAAGCCCGCCCAGATTTAAATCGGGGCGGGCTTTTTATGTATGGCGGAAGAGGTGGGATTTGAACCCACGAAGGGCGTAAACCCTTGCCAGTTTTCAAGACTGGTGCTTTCAACCGCTCAGCCACCCTTCCGAGATCTCAGCGCCTGAAATAGTATGCACTTGAGAAAGCGCGTATATTACGTGATTCCATAAAGTATTCAATGACTTCTTAAAAAAATATTTAATGCTGTACTATTTATCTTTCTTCACCACATTTCCCATTATTCTTCTTAGACACAAAATAAATATTGCTGTCGAAACAAATTCAATGTCATAACCATACTATTCTTGTCAGTTTTATAAGCTATTGTTTTATTATATATATTCAGCTAATATGGTCGCTCGCATGACATTTTGACAGTTCAAAAGGATACATATGGCATATTCAAAACACGTCGCAATTAACCTACAAAGTGTCATTGATGCTTCTGAAAATGGCTTTGTTGTCATTGATAAAGACTACAGAATCATCGCCGCCAACAATGCATACTGCCATGCTTATGGTATTAGCAGCAAAAACATCATTGGGCGTAAATGCCACCAGGTATCTCACCATTCTGAGATTCCCTGTCATTTAAATGGTGAAGACTGCCCCCATAAGAAGGTATTTGAAACCAAACAGCCACATCAGGTATTACACATTCACTATGATGCCAACAAAGAAGAAGAGCATGTTCGCATAAAAGGCTCACCCATCTATGGCACTGATGGTGAATTATTTCTCGGTGAGGCGGTATTCCCAATTGCCAAATCAGACGATCTTGGCTGTGACAAACAACGCATGTTGGGCAAATCACCCTCATTCCTTGCCTGTGTTGAAGAAATGTCTGGCGCGGCATCATCTGATGTCCCTATTTTGCTCAATGGTGAAAGCGGCGTAGGTAAAGAACTGGCTGCAAAATTCATCCATAACAAATCCAGTCGTTGCGCACAGCCATATATATCGATAGATTGTGCATCAATTTCAGAAGGCATTTTTGAAAGTGAGTTATTTGGCCATGAGCGTGGGGCATTTACTGGCTGCATTGGTCGTCGCCAGGGTTTAATCGAAACTGCCGAAAGTGGCACCTTGTTTCTTGATGAAATCGGAGAAATACCACTCGCATTACAGGGACGCTTATTACGTGCACTAGATACTGGCAACTACCGCCGTCTGGGCGGGCGTGAAGATCTTCATGCTGACGTTCGTATTATCTGCGCCACCCATAAAAATTTGCGCAAAATGGTAGAACATGGTGCATTCAGAGCTGACCTGTATTACCGAATTGCCGGTATTTCAATAACCATTCCCCCGTTGCGCGAACGCCGCAGTGATATTGAACCATTAGTTAAAGCCATGCTGAAAAAAACCAAAGCGCACAATGGTTCTGCCGGACGCATTTCAAAAGAAGCTATGCTAGTGCTACAAAGTTATGATTATCCTGGCAATATTCGTGAGCTTCATAATATTTTACAAAAAGCAACAACGGTATCAACTGGTGGGCTTATAACGCCTGATTTATTGCAATTAAATAACTTTTCAAATACGCATAGTAATCCATTAATTGACCGTCGCAAGGCATCCAGTGACATCAGAACCCGCGACATCAAAGCCAATGCACCCAGCACCAATCAATCACTAACCGATGTTGAAGCAATGCATATTGAGTCTTTGCTACATCAGCATAATGGCCATCGTGCAAGAGTTGCAGAAGAATTACGTATTAGTGAGCGTACGCTTTACAGGAAACTTAAACAGTACAATCTACGAAGCGTTGGCAAACACCACTAAATGCTGCCCAATATGCTCTGCCTATGCAGACACCCATTAAAGGGCATCTCTATTAATTCATGATTGGCATCTTCGCACTTGAGAAACCCAATAACTTCGTTAAAAATCTTACGATTTATATATAAAAATGTTCCACGTGTGCTGCGATCTTTGCCTTGTTCCTGGATCTCTCAAGTACAAATCTGCTCAAACAGAGAAGTGGTGCATGGATGCACCGTTAACGCACCAGTAGTAGCACAGGGATGTGCTGTTAACGAACCAAAGGATGGAGAGGACGGGATTAATAGAGATGCCCTAAGCATAAAAGTTGAAACTTTTTCACCGTAACCAAGTCACAGAACCCAGTGACATGGTTACGACTAAAAGGTACAACCGGCTTTCAAATAATGGTAAAATATTTTTTATTCGACCTTCCATAACTTTTCAATATTGACAAAGGTAACAATATGCAATCAATAACAACCGCTCGCTCAGAATCACAAATACTGGCGACCAACAAAGTTTTAAAGAATACCTATGCCCTGCTATCGGCAACGCTTTTTTTCAGTGTCATTATGGCACTTGTTTCCATGGCAATCGAACCCCCTCGCAGCATTGGGCTGTTCACCATGCTGGGTGCACTGGGGCTAATATTCTTTGCACTGCCACGAACTGCAAACTCATCAAAAGGTTTATGGGTTGTCTTTGGCATTACCGGTCTGCTTGGATTTGGCATCGGGCCAATGCTGAGCGCTTACCTGCAAGTGTCAGGTGGTAGTCAGATTATCGCTACTGCCTTTGGTGGTACTGGTCTTATCTTCCTTGGCTTATCAGGGTACGCACTAACCAGTAGAAAAGACTTCAGCTTCATGGCGGGTTTCCTCATGGTTGGTCTGGTTATTGCCATAGTTGCCATGATCGCTAACATCTTCCTGCAAATGCCAGCACTGTCTCTGGCTATTTCATCAGCCGTCATCCTTATCATGAGTGGATTTATTCTGCATGATACCAGTGCGATTATTCGTGGTGAACAGACCAACTATATACTTGCCACTGTTGGCATGTATCTTAGTATTTTCAACATATTCATTCACCTGCTTAGCCTGTTAGGTATTTTGTCTGGTGATGATTAAACGTAATAGTTAAACCTGCGTTGCGCTTATAATAAAAAAGCCTCGGTTACCGAGGCTTTTTTTGCTCTTATTCCCACGCAGGAGCGTAGAAATGAGAAATTAATTTCGACACAGGAATCATGGAAAAGCACTCTGTGATCTCTGTATCGGAATATCAGTGGCATTATCGAACTTGCTCATTACAACGCCTCAACATCAATAACCCAACCTTCTTCTTCACCAACTGCATGCTGCTTACTAACCCATAAGCCAACTACAGCGATCAACTCATTCTTAAAATAAACCAGTGGAATCGTCTCTCTATCCCATGGTGGAATATTTGCTTCCTGTAATAATTTTTTTAAACGCTGAGAATGCTGTCGATGCTCAGGGTGAAAATTTTCACCACCCCTGCGAAAACAAATAGTTAAACATTCTGTGAGCAAATCTTTGTTTAAACCTTCTCCCATTCGTAAAACAGGCTTAATTTGAATATTTAATTCTGCAAGATTCAGTGCTGTGGATGGCAGCCAGCTTCTATTGTAGTTTCTATCTTTTTTAAAAGCCTTTAGATTTAAATTTGTTTTTTGCTTTAATAGATATAAGTCATTTTGATATTTTCTAAACTCAACGTCATTAAAAATAATAACTGGTTTTGCATCCTGATGAGAGTTGACCAGGGTTTTTTCTATCTCCTCAAGTAAATTTCGCGTTGGTGAGCGAATTATTGGTAATCCATCCGTGTGCAAATGATTTGCTACGGCAAGCCAGTAACGCAATACATTAAGTAATCTCGCTGAAGACAAAAGCCTTAATCTGGTTATGGACAGCACAGAGACAATCTCATAAGCACTGACGATGGGTTTGTTTATGGATGTGTTAAGCGAATTAGCCAAATCAATCGCAGCCATGTCTTCCAGCACTTGCAGATTATTTGATTGCAAATGGCTAACGATTGTTAATTGTTGCGTTATTTGTGGCCAGCGTTGTTCCAACATGGGCAGAACATTTTTTCTAATATAATTGCGATCATAGTTTATATCATGATTACTGGGGTCTTCGATCCAGTACAAGCATGCTTGTTTTGCAAAATTTTCTATTTCCCTCCTGGAAAAAGTTAATAATGGACGCAGGTGGTCATGCTCACCGATTTTTTTAACAGCAGGCATGGCAGATAAACCCGCTGCACTTGCCGTTCTGAACAGTTGTATTAATACAGTCTCGGCCTGATCATCTAAATGTTGCGCGGTGAGCAGGCTATCACCTGGCATTAAATTATTTTGTAATGCAGAATATCGTGCTGCACGTGCGGATTCTTCCGGACTCTGCCCTTTCTTTTTCTGACCATCAACATAAAGAACATCAAGTTGAATACTTAAAGCATCACAAATAGTCTGACAATGGCTTACCCAATCATCGGCTGTGCTTTGCAAACCATGATGCACATGTACTGCACGCATAGGCAGGTTTAATTTTTCACAACAATGCAGTAATACGTGCGAATCAATGCCGCCACTATAAGCGACGACATAGCTGGCATTTTCTGGGGGAAGACATAACGATCCCAGAGAACCCTGGAATCGTTTAATAAAAGACATTAGTAACTATTTGGCAAGTATCGTGTTTAGGATGCAGGTTGTGCATTGCCACCTGTCTGCCAGCAGGCAGGCGCGGGAGCATGGGAATGAGATAAATTCAATCTGTTGACTCTTCGAGGAATTCACCATAAGAGGTCAACCGTTTGTAACGCTCTTCAAGCAGCTTTTCCATGCCCATTTTTTCAAATGTCTCAAGGGCGTCAATAAGTGCCTGTTTAATATTTCTTGCTGTTTCATCAACATTACGATGCGCACTACCCAATGGCTCGCGAATAATCTGGTCAATCAAACCTGCATCGATTAATTTTTTCGCAGTAATACCCATCGCTTCAGCGGCAACAGACGCTTTATCGGCACTTTTCCATAAAATCGAGGCGCAGCCTTCTGGCGAAATAACCGAATAGGTACTGTACTCCAGCATCATCACCCGATCGCCAACACCAATGGCCAGAGCACCACCCGAACCACCTTCACCAATGACCGTGCAAATAATCGGCGTTTTTAAATCAGACATTTCAAAAAGATTACGCGCAATGGCTTCGGATTGGTTGCGTTCTTCCGCGTCTATCCCAGGATAAGCTCCCGGGGTATCAATAAAGGTAATAACAGGCAAACGAAATCGTTCTGCCAATTTCATCAGGCGCAATGCTTTACGATAACCTTCTGGTCGGGGCATACCAAAATTACGACGGATATTTTCTTTGGTATCGCGTCCTTTTTGATGTCCGATTACCATTACTGGCAACCCATCAAGCCGTGCCAGCCCACCGACTAATGCCGCATCATCGGAGAAAGCACGATCACCGTGTAACTGCTGAAAATCGGTAAATATACGATCGACATAATCAAACGTATAAGGCCGCATTGGATGACGCGCCAACTTTGATGTTTGCCATGAATCCAGTTTGCTAAAAATATTTTTAGTTAATGTACGAGATTTTTCTTCCAGTTTACTTATCTCGTCACCAATATTAATCTCAGTATCATCACCCACGTATCGAAGCTCTTCAATCTTGGCTTCAAGCTCGGCAATGGGTTGTTCAAAATCAAGGTAATTTGGATTCATTATTCAAACCGGGTTGTTTTTTCTGAAAGAGGTTTCGCACAAATAGTAGCATATTCCACCGCTTTAAGTGTTATCACGTCTCGCTCAAATCAGAAAAAATCTCACTCAGCACCATGGTTGCATAACTTCCTGCTGGCAATGAAAAGGAAAGCACAAAATTGTCGTTCTCACGGCAACGATCGAACTGACCAGGGATGACTCGACAGGCTCTTCGTTGCGTCTGTAATCTGGCTGCAATTAAACCATCACGATACACGGGAAACTGGTCAAAAATTTGTGACTCAAGCTCAGCTGCCTGTGATGTCACCATAACATCACCTTCTCCCCATAACGCTGCCGTTGGATGAATGGCATTGATGGCTAGTCTTTCATTTATCTCGTTGATTTTTTCTTCATCCATAATTTCGCCTTTGAAACAGGCCGACTTACCATCTAGCATAAAAACATCACCGGCTAACCGCTTGTTCCAGGCATGACGTTTTATCCGCTCAGACAAAATATGATTAAACATCCAGGAACGTGCTGCTGATAAATACATGCCACGCTTATGTTTTGCCAACCTGAACCGCGGATTAGAAAACATTTTAGTTGCCTGATCCAGGTTATTATAGTTTCGACCAAAGCGTTGTGAGCCAAAATAATTCGGTATGCCCTTCTCTGCTATCTCATCACATCGCTGTTTGAGCAAGATAAACATTTGATCGCTGGTGTCAGATAAATCACGCAAGGTAATGGTAAACGTATTGTTTTTTAAAGCACCACGCTGCAATTTTCTATTATGTCGAAAACTCTGCAACACCTGCACATTTTCTGCTGTTTCTGTATCAGAAAAACGGGCTTCAAATTCTGCCCAATTCGGCGTAGGTTTTCCCGGTAATTGCACACTAAACCATTGTGATGTCACCGCATGACGGTCTTTTAAACCGGCATAAGCTACTGCCAGTTTTTTAACACCACAAAATTTTGCCAACTGCTGTGCAAACCAGTCAGTATTACAGGCACTTTTTTTAACGGATATCCAACAATGTTCGCCTTCACCACTGAACTCAACAGAAAGTTTTTCCTCTACAATAAAGTCACTGGGTTGCGACTTCAATTTTGCGGAAACATTTAATGCTTGGTACACTTTTGCAAAAGAATAATCCTTATCCAGACAGTTATTTTTAGGTAATACGTTGTCCATATATCGAAGCTTTACTCAAATTAATGAATGAATGATTTACTATGAATCAAGTTGCCTATAAATTCATTGTCGTGATGATTGCGATACTAACGATTGCTACAACAATCGTTAGTTGCAGTGGCAATTCGCATACAGAGCTTAATCAAGATGCCACCATACTAGCATTTGGCGATAGTTTAACCTATGGCACTGGTGCCAGTAGTGATAAATCCTACCCGGCAGTGTTAGAAAAACTCATCAATCACAACGTTATCAATGCCGGTATTCCGGGCGAAATCAGTGAAAAGGCTTTGTTACGCTTACCTGCGTTAATAAACAAATACCAACCTGAGCTAATTATTATCTGTCATGGTGGCAATGACATCTTACGTAAGCTGGACTTAAATGAAACCAGCAAAAACATACAAAAAATGATTGATCTGGCACAAATAAATAAAGTTCAGGTAATGTTGATTGGGGTGCCAAAATTTGGCCTTTTTTTAAAACCGCCTGCATTTTATCAGGCGCTGGCAGACAAAAATCACATTCCCATTAACAATAAGATTCTGCCTGAAATTATGGGAAGTAATATTTTTAAATCAGATCATGTTCATCCTAATGCCAGGGGCTATCATTTGCTTGCGGAAAACATTGCATTAACCCTAAGTAAAACAGGTGCATTATCAGATTAATTTTAGCTTCTCAATAACCCATGGCGGTTTTGGTTTTGAGACTGTCGGTAGCATGGATGCTACCGTCAAGCCTACAGGGATGTATTTACGGCGCGTCTCAAAACCAAAGCCGCCATGGGTTATTGAGAAGCTACGATTAATTCTCACAAAGCTATGCTTCAGTGATAAAGTTAGTGACAATTTAGGACGATAAAAATAACAATAACCGGACAAAAACTATGATTGAGTCATATACACGTTGGATAATACGCTGGAGATACCTGGTTGTACTTGCATCCATTGCAATGGTATTTGCAGCGGCCTCTGGTGGACGATTTTTAGACTTTAGCAATGATTACCGAATGTTTTTCGGGGAAGACAACCCGCAGTTACTGGCATTTGAAAGAATGCAAAAAACATTTAATAAAAACGATAATATTTTATTTGTTGTCACACCCAAATCAGGCAAAGTCTTCAGCACAGAAACACTCACAGCAGTCAAAGACATCACTGAAGAAGCCTGGCAAGTCCCCTTCTCCACCCGCGTAGACTCAATCACCAACCATCAGCATACCATTGCTGAAGAAGATGATCTAATGGTTGATGATCTTGTTGTTGATCCGGCCGCATTAAACAATGAGGATTTATTAAAAATACAGGCTGTCGCCATTAACGAGCCCATGTTAGTGCATCGTCTGGTCTCGCCAGACAGTAAATATACCGGTGTAAATGTCACCATACAGCTGCCCGGAAAAGCACTTGATGAAGTGCCCATAGCAGCCGCATTTGCCCGTGATCTAAAACAACGTATGCTGGAAAAACACCCGGAAATAGAAATTCGTCTTGTCGGACTGGCGATGATGAACAATGCTTTCCCTGAAGCCAGCCAGGATGACTTTACTAAACTCTACCCACTGGCATTAGCTTTTATTATTCTCACCTTGCTCCTTTTGTTGCGCAGTATCAGCGCGACAGTCGCAACATTCATCATGATTATTCTGTCCATCATGACAGCAATGGGGCTTGCTGGCTGGTCAGGAATTTTATTGTCACCGCCGGTCATGTCGGCACCTATTATGATTTTAACCATGGCGGTTGCAGATGCTGTGCATTTACTGGTAACAATGCGGCATGAAATGGCGACTGGCAGGGATAAAAACAAAGCGATTATTGAAAGTATGCGAATTAATTTTCGCCCAATTTTCGTCACCACATTAACTACCGTGTTAGGTTTTTTAAGTTTGAATTTCAGCGATGCACCGCCGTTTCACGACCTGGGTAACATTGCCGCCATGGGTGTGGCAGTCGCATTTCTTTTATCCATTACTTTCCTGCCCGCCATGGTCAGCATCTTACCTGCCAAAGGTAAACGTGAAGTTGCCGGTAAACAGATGATGATAAAACTTGGCGAATTCGTTATCAAAAGACAAAAATTATTATTAATTGGAAATACGCTGATTATCATTGTGCTCGCATCGCTGGTGCCACTTAATGAACTCAACGATAACTTTATTGAGTACTTCGATGAAAGCATTGAATTTCGCACTGATTCTGATTACGCTGCTGAAAACCTGACCGGTGTATATTATATTGATTACGCATTAGGTACGGGAGAATCCGGCGGCATCAGCAACCCAGGTTATCTTGCTGATGTCGAAAAATTTTCACGATATTTGCGTTCACAGCCCAATGTCATTCATGTACAAACCATTTCAGATACCTTTAAACGATTAAATAGAAACATGCATGGCGATGATCCGGCAATGCATCGTTTACCAGAAGAACGAAACTTGGCCGCGCAATATTTATTGTTATATGAAATGTCACTGCCCTATGGTTTAGATTTAAACAATCAAATTGATATTGATAAGTCTGCAACTAAAATTGCTGTCACCTTAAATACACTCACGTCCAACGAAGTTATTGCTTTTGATAAAGCAACAAAGCTGTGGTTAGAAGAAAACACACCAAATCTTAAACCCTATACTTACAGTAGCGGCCCGACCATAATGTTTGCTCATTTAGGCAAACGTAACATTAACAGCATGCTCATTGGCACCAGTGTCGCACTGGTGTTGATATCTGCAGTACTGATATTTTTCCTGGGCTCACTAAAATATGGCTTCATCAGTTTAATACCCAATCTAACACCCGCCCTTGCTGCATTTGGCATCTGGGCTTTTACTGTTGGCCAGGTCGGCATCGGTCTTTCAATCGTTACCGGTATGACACTGGGCATCGTAGTAGACGATACCGTGCATTTTTTAAGTAAATATTTACGCGCACGGCGAGAAAAAGGTTTAAATGCTGAAGATGCTGTACGTTATGCCTTTAACCGAGTCGGGCTGGCGTTACTGGTAACGTCACTGGTACTGGTAGCCGGCTTTATGATTATGGCGCAATCACATTTTTACTTAAATTCAAGCATGGGTTTATTAACCAGCGTGGTCGTCATGCTGGCACTTATTATTGATCTGACACTGCTGCCGCCACTGCTAATGAAGTTTGCCGGTAATTCCCATGTTAATAAAAAACAGGAGATAAATTAAAAAATGAATACCACACTTAACATTCAAGCCCAGGTAATTTTACTCATTACCACTGTGTTGTTCGCTCCAATATTAGCTCATGCAGAATCGGCAGAAGACGAGTCTGCTAAAAATCGGGGCATGGCTATTGCTGTTGAAGCCGATAAACGAGACACCGGCTTTGTCGACTTTACCGCCAACATGGTGATGGAGTTACGCAACAAACAGGGAGACAAAAGCACCCGCACCATACGCTTAAAAACACTGGAAGTTATTGGTGACGGTGACAAATCCATGTCCATTTTTGACAAACCTGCGGATGTAAAAGGCACCGCATTTCTTACCCACTCTCACGCCCTCAAACCTGATGAGCAATGGTTGTATTTACCTGCATTAAAACGGGTCAAACGCATCAACTCAAAAAATAAATCCGGCCCCTTTATGGGCAGCGAATTTGCCTATGAAGATTTAGCTTCACAGGAAATTGAAAAATACACGTATAAATTTGTCCGCGATGAAAAGCTTAATGGCATCGACTATTATGTTATTGAACGCTACCCTGCGTATCAACACTCTGGCTACACTCGCCAGGTTGTCTGGGTTAATAATAAACGCTATGTTGCTGAGAAAATAGAATTTTATGACCGCAAAAATTCCCTGTTAAAAACTTTAAACAATACCGATTACCAGCAATACCTTGATCAATACTGGCGACCCGATACCATGTTAATGGAGAACCACCAAACGGGGAAAAGCACATTACTCACCTGGGAGAATTATCAATTTAAAACTGGCTTAACGGACAAGAACTTTACTCGTAACAGCCTTAAACGTGCTCGTTAGCGCGCAATGAAAAATGTACTGGAATCGTTCCCGACGATTCTCAGCATACGACCTACATGGACGTAGGAAGTGTGGAAAATGCATCGTTACATGGATGTAACTTATTAGGGCAATGCATATGCCCATGGATGGGCAGTAGTAGGACAACGCAGGAGCAGTTGTCGAGGAGCAATTGCCGAGGGGCAGTTTTCAGCCACTTCATCCATGAAGATAAAAAATGAAAAATATTCGAACTTGCCTCGCTGTTATTGGTTTGCTTTGTAGCTGTTTTGTTTCTGGTTTTGTTTATAGTGGTGAATTCTCGGGATATATTGGCGGGCAGACACGAATTTTTTTTGAAGAACCGATAAGTAGCGAACAACATAACAGCTATTTATCTGCGGTCGCAGAACCTGAGTTTTTTCATGACTGGGATAATGGCGCGCAAAACCTTGAAGTCAAACTTTTTTACCGCATCGACCAGCATGATGAACAACGCACACATGGCGATATTCGTGAGCTTTCCTGGACAGGTGTATTTGAAAACTCGCATGAAAATTGGGAAGTACTCGCCGGCATCAGCAAAGTATTCTGGGGAGTAACAGAAACTCAACATCTGGTTGATATCGTTAATCAAACAGACCAGGTTGAAAACGTGGATGGTGAAGACAAACTTGGTCAACCGATGATCCGTTTCAGTACTGAACGCGACTGGGGTATTGTTGATCTGTTCATCTTACCCGGTTTTCGCGAACGCACCTTCCCCGGTGCTGAAGGACGGCCTCGCCCTGGGGCTATTGTCGATACCGACCGCAATGCCATCTACGACTTCAGTGCAGGAAAACAACATGTTGATTTTGCTGGGCGTTACTCACACTATATAGGTGAATGGGAATTTGGTGTTTCATTATTCACTGGTACTGGACGTGAACCGACAGACTTTAAACCCGTTGCAGTAAGCCCAACAGGTGAAACCATCGTTGTTCCTGTTTACTCTCTGATTAACCAGATTGGTGTAGATAGTCAGGCATTTTTTGGTGACTGGACATGGAAACTGGAGGCCGCCAATACCATCGTGCGCAGCGGCGCTAAAAAAGACATTAACAGTTTTAAAACCGTTGCCGGTTTTGAATACACCCTGGTCGGCATTAGCGATTCCAGCATAGATTTAGGTTTCGTCGTCGAATACCACTACAGCGATCAACGCATCAGTGACACCATTTTTGATAATGATCTGGCAACCGCATTACGTTTTGTATTAAATGATGCACAATCCACTGAAATCCTCGCCGGTTTCACCACCGATGCCGATACCCAAACCATCGGCAGCTTCATTGAGGCTTCTCGCCGTTTAGGTGAAAGCTGGACACTGGAAGCACAACTTAGAACATTCCATGGCGCTAAACAAGGCCGTCCGTTATTTAGCTTCAGATTCGATAATTTTGTACAGATTGATTTGAATTATCACTTTTAAAGTGCACAATATTTCTCATTTTTGAGAATACCCAATATAGAGAATATTGGCTTTACGCTCCCGATCTTTGCAAAATAATGCCCGCTAGAAATGCATCAGACCCTTTAACACCATATCTGACAGACTGATAACACCAATGACTTTTTTGTTTTCTACAACCGGGCCGCGTGAGAAATTAAATTTCACAAAATAACGCGCACAATATCGAATGTCCATGTCTGGATGAACTGACAATACCGGCTTCTCCATCACTTCGTACACATTAACCCGATCTGGTGAACGATCTCTTGCCAGTACCCTTTTTGCAATATCAGAAATCAGCATCATGCCATACTCGTCATCATCTGTTCTTTTATCGACTATTAACAGTTTTGTTTCGATATGTCGCATGGCACGTAATGCTTCGGTGACCGTAACTCGTCCGTCAATGACATCAAATTTATTTTTCATTACGTCACGTACACGGATAATTTTTCTTTCTGAATTCATGATAAATTTTTCTCTTATTTATGCAACACTTTATAATATGACAAAATCACAAACAGTAACCATTTGCAATGCAAGCAATCCCGATAATATTTAGATATTTATAGGGTTTTCATCTCTACAACTTCCACTAACTTTTCAATCTGATGCTTAACACCCACTGCATCTTCAACATCTATTTGAATTGCCAGACCCGTGCCCGGCTGTGTTTCAAATTCACCAACTTCAGCTATTTTTTCAAGAATGTACCGACTCAGGTTCTCCTCCACAACAAACAAAACCACATCACGTTGTGTTTCAAGCGACAAACCTAAAAATGTTTTCTTTTGTGTCATACCTTCTCCACGTGCATGATTAATCACCGTGGCACCCGTTGCGCCAGCCTGCCTGGCTGCGGCCATCACCGCATCCGTTTTTGAATCTTCAATAAATGAAATAATCAATTTAAAATGCATAATATATTTTCCTAAATAAACCCATAGATTGGATTTTGACTTGAATTATCTTTGTTTTAACTACCCATTAACTTAATTTCAATTTTTTTACCGCACGCGCATTTTTATACGCTGACAGTTGTGCGTATGCCATTACTGTAATAATGGGGCCTAAACAAACAAAGGCAATCAATCCAAAACCATCAATTAATGGGCTTCGTCCCGGCACACTTTCAGCTAAACCCAGGCCTAAGGCCGTTACTAGTGGTACGGTTACGGTTGAAGTTGTCACACCACCTGAGTCATAGGCCAGAGGTATAATTGATTTTGGCGAAAAAAACGTCTGAATAACGACGATAACATAACCTGCGATTATGAAATAATGCATAGGCGCGCCGATAATGATCCGATAACTTCCTAATGCCAGTCCGGTAGCAGCGCCAACAGCCACAGCGATACGCAAACCCCATATTCCAATCGCTCCACCAGATACTTCATTGGCTTTCATCGCAACCGCTATCAACGCCGGTTCAGCAATGGTGCTACTGGCACCAACAGCAAACGCAAAAATAAACACCCAGTAGTAATCCTGCCACTGCAATGCTCCGGCGGTAATACGCACACTTTCCAGAAACTCTGGGCTTGTTAACTGTAAAGCCATACTACGACCGATAGGAAACAATGCGGCTTCCAGCCCTAAAAGAAAAAATGTTATACCAATTAACACATAGAACATGCCCATTAAGACTTTTTTTAAGTTCTTGATGCGCTTTCGGATAACAAAAAGTTGAAAACTAAAAATAATAACAGCAATCGGCAAAATATCGAAAAATGTGGAAAACAATAATGCCGGTAAGTCGTAGATTAATTGCATTAGATCACCATACCGTAAACCAGCACAAAAACAATCGGTAATAATGAAGCAAATGCAATCAAACCAAAACCGTCAGTAAATGGATTGCGACCACTAATTGATGATGCCAAACCGACACCCAGCGCCGTCACCAGTGGCACAGTTATTGTCGACGTGGTTACGCCGCCAGAATCGTAAGCAATTCCAATTATTTCATCAGGGGCAAAACTGGTCATTATTATAACCAGTATGTAACCTGTCATAATCATATAGTGAATGGGCCAGTTCAAAAGGATACGCAGCACACCCAATGCAATGGCAACCCCTACAGAGAATGCCACCGTTAACCGCAAACCATTCGCATAGTTATCTTTCGCCTGCTCTGTTAGTTCAATAACACCTGCCTGTGCGGCAACTTTTGATGCTTCACTGGCAATGGCAATTAAAGTTGGTTCAGCTATCGTGGTGCCAAAACCAAGACAAAATGAAAATGCTAATAACCAGAAAACACTGCCTTTTTTAGCAAATGCCTCCGCCATGGATTCACCGATAGGGAACAATCCTTGCTGCAAACCAAAAATAAAAAACGTCAGACCAACGACTACAAACATCAAACCAACAAGGATTTGAAATATATCTGCAGGCATCTGTTGTAAAACAAATAACTTAAAAAACACGATAACCAGAACGAGAGGCAGCAAGTCCCGAAAACTGCCTAATAATGATTTTAAAAACAAATGAAGTGAATTATTCAAGCTTTTTCTCAGAGTGTTTGGTTTTTAGAGAAATAAATTCATAGTGGCTTGAGACTAATAATAATTAGAAGCACCCTGAATCGTCTCGATCATATTGCAACTTTTGCCCTTATTAATCGTTGCGTAAGTATTCGCAGCGTGTACTTTTGAAACCCGCCGTATACGACCTACAAGGATGTAGGAAGTGTGGAAAATGCAGGAACATTTTTTCCACTATCCCTATAGGCTTGACTGTAGCATCCATGCTACCGACAGTTTAAAAAGCACACACTGCGAATACTTACGCAACGATTAATACAATCACACATTTACATGATTGCAGCTCGGCTACAACGAATAAATTTCAGTTGTTCCCTAGTGTAGGCAACAATCACTAGCTGTTAACAAACTTTCTAACAAACCACTAAAAATTAACCAATTGGCGAACCCGCTCTAACTCATCACGCACCTTTGCCGCCATTTCAAACTCAAGATCACGCGAATGTTGATACATCTGTTTTTCAAGTTTGTTTAAGGTTGCCGTTAACTGCTTAGGTGTCATCGCCTGATACAATGCTTTTTCTTCGGCAACTTTTTGCAAGGCAATGGTTTGCCTTGAGTGCTTGTTGCCATAACCGGCTTCTAATACATCACGTACTTCTTTCACAATACCGGTTGGTGTGATACCGTGTTTTTCATTATACGCCATTTGTATTTCACGGCGTTCGTTAGTGATATTGATGGCTTTTTGCATGGAGCCGGTTATTTTATCGGCGTATAAAATGGCTTTACCATTCACATTACGCGCAGCGCGACCGATGCTTTGAATCATCGAACGCTCGGAGCGCAAAAAGCCTTCTTTATCCGCATCGAGTATGGCGATTAATGATACCTCCGGCATATCCAGACCTTCACGCAACAGGTTAATGCCAACCAGCACATCAAATTCACCCAGGCGTAAATCACGAATAATTTCGACACGCTCTACCGTATCAATATCGGAATGCAGATAACGCACACGAATACCGTGTTCATCTAAATAATCGGTTAAATCTTCAGACATGCGTTTGGTTAAGGTTAAAATCAGAATGCGTTCATTTAATGGCAAGCGCTTATTGATTTCTGATAACACATCATCCACCTGAGTGGCTACCGGACGCACTTCAATCTGTGGATCAAGTAACCCTGTTGGACGTACCAGCTGCCTTGCCACCGCATCCGAATGCTCTTCTTCGTAAGGCCCAGGCGTTGCTGACACGTATAATGTTTGTGGCGACATGGCAACAAATTCATCATATCGCAAAGGGCGATTATCTAACGCTGATGGCAGTCGAAAACCAAAATTCACCAGATTTTCCTTGCGTGAGCGGTCACCTTTGTACATGGCACCAATCTGTGGTACTGAAACATGGCTTTCATCAATGATGAGTAGCGCCTCATCCGGTAGATAATCAAACAGGCACGGTGGCGGTTCACCAGGGGCACGGCTGGACAGGTAGCGTGAGTAGTTTTCGATACCACTACAATAACCCAGTTCACGCATCATTTCGATATCAAACTGAGTGCGCTGTTCCAGACGTTGTGCTTCCACCAGTTTGTTGTTGTCGCGTAATTCATCTAGTCGCTCACGTAATTCGACTTTAATATGCTCAATCGCTCCCAGGATCACTTCACGCGGGGTAGCATAATGCGTTTTTGGGTAAACCGTAAAGCGGGCAACTTTTTTAATCAGCTCTCCGGTCAGTGGGTCAAAAATACTGAGATTTTCAATTTCATCGTCAAACAGCTCGATGCGAATGGCTTCACGCTCGGAATCTGCAGGGTGAATATCAATCACCTCTCCCCTTACCCGATATGTACCACGACGTAACTCAACATCATTCCGCAGATACTGTAATTCTGCCAGCCGCCTTAGTATATTGCGTTGATCAACCACATCACCACGCACCAGATGCAAAATCATGGAAAAGTAGGATTCAGGATCACCCAGGCCGTAAATCGCGGACACTGTAGCAACAATAATGGTGTCTTCTCTTTCCATTAATGCTTTGGTGGCAGACAGGCGCATTTGTTCAATATGTTCATTCACCGATGCATCTTTTTCGATGAAGGTATCACTCGCCGGCACATAGGCTTCTGGCTGGTAATAATCATAATATGAAACAAAATATTCCACCGCGTTGCTCGGGAAAAACTCTTTCATTTCACCATAAAGCTGCGCTGCCAGGGTTTTGTTGGGTGCCATAATAATGGTGGGACGTTGCAAGTGATTGATGACATTTGCCACGGTGAAGGTTTTGCCCGAACCGGTTACACCCAGCAGTGTCTGTCTGGCTAGCCCATTTTCAAATCCTTCATTTAATAAGCTGATGGCTTCAGGCTGGTCGCCAGTAGGCAAATAATCTGTCTGCAGATCAAATTTTTTCGACATAATCATTCTAAGCGGTTACATTCCACAGTAAAAATAAATTAAACTCACGAGTAATTATAATGTTTGAATAATCAACGGACACTACATTGACATACTCACTTTCAAATCGCGTACAACGCGTCAAACCCTCCCCCACCCTGGCGGTAACGGCTTTAGCCAACCAACTTCGCGCTGAAGGCCGCGATGTTATTGGACTGGCCGCTGGCGAACCCGATTTTGATACGCCTGATTACATTAAGCAGGCAGCTATCGAAGCGATCAACAAGGGTTATACCAAATACACTGCGGTCGATGGCACCGCCAGTCTCAAGCAGGCCATTATAAACAAGTTCAAACGTGAAAATAATTTTGATTTTACCGCTGAGCAAATCCTGGTATCCGTCGGTGGCAAGCAGGCATTTTACAATTTATGCCAAACTTTATTAAACGAAGGTGACGAGGTTATTATTCCTGCACCTTACTGGGTATCTTATCCCGACATTGTCAAACTGGCGGATGCAACCCCGGTGATTGTTGAAGGTGACATAAGCCAGTCGTTTAAAATTACCGCCGATCAATTGCAGCAGGCCATCACCGATAAAACCAAACTGGTTATTATCAACAGTCCGTCTAATCCATCGGGTAAAGCCTATAGTAGAGATGAACTCAAAGCACTGGGTGCGGTGCTAATCAAACATCCGAACATTATAGTGATGACTGACGACATCTATGAACACATCGTCTGGACGGACGAGGGTTTTGTTAATATTTTGAATGCCTGCCCTGAATTATCCGAACAAACCATTGTGATTAACGGTGTCTCCAAAGCTTACTCCATGACCGGCTGGCGCATAGGCTATAGCGGTGGTCCAGCCGAACTAATTAAGGGCATGAAAAAAATCCAGTCGCAAAGCACGTCCAACCCCACCTCAATCGCACAATACGCGGCTGAAGCCGCACTTGATGGTGACCAGAATTTTCTCAAAGACATGTGTGATGTGTTTAAACAACGCCATGATTATGTCTATGAAACACTCAAGGCGATAGACGGCGTAAAAGTTTTACCCAGCGATGGTACGTTTTACAGCTTCCCCTGTTTTCAGGCCGTCATCGATCGACTGGACGGCATAGAGGATGATGTGCAACTAGCGCAGATGCTGCTAGAAAAAGCCGATGTCGCGCTGGTACCGGGTTCTGCTTTTGGTTTATCCGGTTATTTAAGGCTGTCCTTTGCCACCGATATTGGCAGCCTTGAAAAAGCGCTGAGCAGAATCAAACAAATTATTGAATAATCTGTATAAGTCTGCCTTGACGTGCAGGGAAGCACTCGCCGCTCATTGGCATCCATGCCACCTCGGCATTAGTACGTCCCTGTACGTCATGTCGCGAACGCATGGATGCGTAAGAGCGACGACGTGCATGGAAG
>JAFLJY010000013.1 GCA_022712755.1 Gammaproteobacteria bacterium | reverse complement strand
TAGCAATATCATCTTCAGCTGCTTGCGCACGAATACACAAAAAATCATAACCTGCACGAAACTTTTCATGGTGTAACACAGATAGTGCTCGTTTTCCTGTACGATAATGAAACCGGGTTTGCAAACCCCAGATATCGCGCATGGTCGATGTAAATCGCCTGGGTATTGAAACACTGGCAGCCTGTTGCCCCAGTATCCTGGTCGCTGCTTTTTGTATGGCAACAGAATACGGTATACCTTTCTCAACAATCCCTTTGGTGCGCGAGTTTACTGGCTGCCATAATAACGCTGCCAGCAAAAAAGCAGGGGTAACACGCATGTTATTTTTAATGCGGTTATCGGTGCTCTCCATGGCGATGAACAGCATGTTTTTAACACCGGCATCTTGTTTGATGGCTTTATCTGCTTCGGGAAACAAATATTGCAACAAATCAAATTCCAGCAGTAATTCAAAACTGCGAACAGCGTAACCAGAATGAAACAGTTTTAATACTTCTTCATACAATCTGGCCGCGGGAATATCCTTTAACAAAGACCCAAGTTCATAAATAGGTGTTTTACTTGTCTCGTCAATATCAAAACCCAGCTTGGCGGAAAAACGAAGTGCCCGCAACATTCTTACCGGGTCTTCTCGGTAACGAGTTTCTGCATCACCAATCAAATGTAATTGTTTATTTTTTATATCGTTATAACCACCGACAAAATCAATTACACTAAAATCGGAAATATCGTAATACAATGCATTGGCGGTAAAATCTCTGCGCCAGACATCATCCGCCAGTTCACCAAACACATTATCCCTGACAATGCGACCGTTTTCGTCCTGAATGCCCGATTGCGTGAGATCATGGTTGGCGCGATAGGTTGCAACCTCGATAATCTGCCGACCAAAATGTATATGTGCCAGCCGAAAACGGCGGCCAATTAAGCGGCAATTACGAAATAATTGATTAACTTCCTCTGGTGTCGCATCCGTCGCCACATCAAAATCTTTTGGTGTAATACCCAGTAATAAATCACGCACCGCACCACCAACCAGACAGGCGTGATAACCCGCTTTATGCAAGCGATATAATACTTTTAAGGCGTGGTCGTCGATATTGTCGCGCGATATGGTATGTTCGCCACGACTAAGAACAGCGACATTGTGACTTCCCAGGCTTCTTGCAGTACTGCTGGCAGTGGTGCTGCTTTTAATCTTACTATTAGCCTTACCTTTTGCCTTATTTTTAGATGAACGACGTGCAGAAGGCGGCACTGAACGTGCTCGCTTCGATTTCGAGACTTTTTTCTTTAACGACTTTATCCAGTTCAGCATGCTTTATTAATCTTTGTTAATCACATTTTTAATATTAATGTTAAACCATCACCGATGGTGAGCAGGCTTTGACTGACACGATTATCAACTTTTAACATTTCGTTAAAACGGCGAATGGCGCGTGTCCCTGCTTCGGTATTTTCAGGGTCAGCAACTGCACCCGACCACAGAGTGTTATCAACAGCAATTAATCCGCCTTTTCTTAACAGCTGCAATGCCATTTCATAATACATGATGTAATTTTGTTTATCGGCATCAATAAAAATAAAATCAAATGATTCTTCAGCACCATCATCAAGCAGCATCTGCAATGTCTGCTGCGCAGGCTGGATAAACAAATCAATTTTATTTTCCAGCCCTGCCAAACCCCAGTACTTTGTCGCGAAATCTGTCCACTGTGGCGATATATCACAACAGATCAGCTTGCCATTTTCCGGCATGGCACTGGCGATGCAGATTGAGCTGTAGCCGGTAAATGTACCAATCTCGATAGCGCGTGTCGCTGCCATCAATTTGATTAGCAATGACATAAACTGCCCCTGCTCTGGTGAAATTTGCATCACTGAATATTCTAGCTTTGCCGTTTCTTTGCGTAGCTGTTGCAACAGCTCAGGCTCGTTAATAGAAACAGCACAAAGGTAGTCGTAAATGCGATCATCAATTGACAGCGTTCGATTACTCAAGAAAAAAGGCTCTATATGATTTTTCGCTGAAATTATACCAAAAACAGAAACTTATAGACACCACACAGAACACACTGATTAACCGGGAAAAGGCAAGCTTATAGCGGCAACTTAATGATACCCTCACGGCGATAATCACAGTAATCTTCCAGTATCTGCCGATGATCAAACGCCAGCTCTACATCAATGTTAAAGGGATCAAACAGTGCAATATCTTTGGCATCATCTGCTGCCAACGGTTTACCGGAAGCGTTACCTACAAATACGGCGCAGGCGGTATGTCCTCTAAAGTCACGCTTCGGATCTGAATAAATACCCAGTAACACATCTAATTCGACATCCAGACTGGTCTCTTCCATCGCCTCACGCCGGGCTGCTGTTGCTATGGTTTCTCTAACTTCAACAAATCCACCAGGAATCGCCCAGCCAAAAGGTTCATATTTTCGCTGGATGAGAATAATGGGCTTATCATCGATTAATGGCATTTCGATAATAACATCGGCAGTAAGTAGTGGTGTGACGGGTTTGGGCATTTTGTTAGTTTTATGTTTAAAGTTGTAAGTTGTAAGTTGTAAGTTGTAAGTGCATTGTAAAATTAACTGTTATTTTATCAAGCGGTTTTTGCTTTTAACTTAAAACCTAAAACTTACAACTTGAAACTCACTACTCATAACTGCTTTTTAAAATCTCGCAACTGCTCACGCTCACGCTTACCCGGTTTACGCTTTGGCACCGGTCTTGTGGCAGAAGCCAGTTTCTTTATTTCCTGTTCCTGCTTGCGTTTTAGCTGACTTTGCTCAGACTCCTCATAAGTTAAACCGGCTTCTTTAGCCGGTCTGCGTGTTTTGTTAATCGCTTTTATGGTGACTTCATATAAATCATAATTTTTCTGAATAGATAAAACATCACCTGTTTTAACCAACCGACCGGCTTTAACGCGCTGCCCGTTTAAATGCACCTTGCCGCCATTTACCGCATCGCTAGCCAATGGCCGAGTTTTAAAAAATCGGGAAGTCCACAACCATTTATCTATTCTGCCGCCTTCGCTATTCATTATTCATTATTCATTATTCATTATTCATTATTCATTATTCACTATTTATATAAGCCATCCGTAGGTTGGGGTGAGGCACGAACCCCAACAGTAGTGGCACATGGAAGTGCCGTTATGTCCATGGATGGACGGCCATGTTTACATAGTGGCGCAAAGAGCCAGGAAGGCGGTGCGATTTACGAACCAGCAGTAGCACATGGATGTGCTGTTAACGAACCAAAGGATGGAAAGGACGGAAATCACCACAAACAAAACCGTTGGGGTTCGACCCTCACCCCAACCTACGGACTGAGATGCTATATAAGCAGCACCACAGCCACTATCCCTAACAACCACCACCAAATATTGCTTTCCTCATCTGAATTTTTAACATCCGCTGCTACTGCAGATTCAACTATATCGGGTTTAATCACACCTGGTTTAATTTTTACTTTCCTGGGCATCGTTTTTGGCAGCGGCACATAAGCGGCCTCACCTTTTGCGATAACTTCACGCCCTGCTTCATTATACACATCAACCAGACCTTTGATGACTTCCAGATAAAGCCCATCATCTGTATCAATGGTGCCGCCGCATCCTTTGGACTGAAATACTCGTAAGGCGTATTCTGTACCGCGTATACCAATACTGGCCAGCGGAGTTTTTAACTGGTAAACATCTTTTGTCAATTTTCCAATCTTACCGCTGACTGCTTTCAGACTGCCCTGCAATAGATTCAGGATACTTTTTCGATGGCTGACATTTAATGCGTATTTTTCAATCACCATAATACTGAAACAGCGCAGATCCAGTATTGCTTCATCAATCATACGAAGACGTACTATGCCATTTTCCCCTGTAATCACCTTATCACCTAAAAAAACCGGGGTGCCATTGGCTAATTTTCGTGACACATTTCTTTTATCAACCGCAAGTACGCTGCCGCTACTTTCTACCACAATCCCTACCTGTTGCTTTTTAACTGGTTTTATTGGTACAGCACGCAGCACCGTTTTTTGCGGCAAAGCTAGACGCACATCAGCTTTCATCCGTGTTGGATCATTATTGATAAACGCATGTGGATTTTGCCGAACGATATCACTGGTTATTTTCGGCCACTGTTTTACCCGATTTGGATATAAGCGTTTTACGATATTGTGCAGTGTTTGCCCTTTTTGCACATGCAGATATCGAGTATCTGTATTGAATTCTTCTTTGGCAATGGAAGTTAATGGGCCGAGAGCGAGTATAAAGAAAAAAATCAACAAATTAACTGGAAACATCTTACTTTTTAGACAGGAGATCTGAGTATCTAAAGTATAGTTACAAACGACTTAAAAACCATCTTATCCACAGATGCAGGCAGATGTTTTAAAAAGACTAACTAACCCCCAAAGCGCGCAAAAATACAGGTATTAGCTGTATTAGTCTGGGTTTTAACTAACAAATAATATCAGACATGGAATGACTGATTTCGACACTTGACGGACACTAGAAGACTTTAAAACATTTCACCGCAGAGACGCAGAGTCGCGGAGAAAAACAAATCTATGTTTGCAACAACGTAGGTCGGACAATGCCCACCCTTGTATCTCTTAGTGATGACTGGTTAGCTACCAGCTTATCATGGAAGTCAGTGAGCCTGTGCCCACCCAGAGTATTTAATACTGTGACGTAGATTATGCCCTGACTTCTTTTATATTTCATAAACTGTATGG
>JAFLJY010000012.1 GCA_022712755.1 Gammaproteobacteria bacterium | reverse complement strand
TGGTTCTAGCATAACAGGCAGATTTGAAGAAAAAGCAGGGAATTTTGGCGCAAGACGCATTCCTGTTGCGATGCCTGTTGCAGTTAATGGTTGATTTTCTGCTTTAGGGCAAAGTTCTTATGACATATTACATGGCCATAGATCAGGGCAGCCACGCCAGTCGCGCCTGTTTGTTTGATGAAGCGGGTGAGCTTGTTTGCGAGCACACTAAAAAAATAAAAACCAGACAAATTAATGATAGCCATATCGAACAGGATGCGAACGAAATCGTTGAGTCGGTTAAGGAGGTTGTTAACAAACTATTAAGCGAAGTAAGCACAGAACAAATCATCGTAGCATGTGGCATTGCTACACAACGCTCATCAGTCGTTGCCTGGAATAAAAACGGCACCGCCATCAGCCCGGTACTAAGCTGGCAGGATACACGCGGCAAACAACTGCTGGCAAAGCTGAAAAAAAATGAAGCCGAGATTCAACAACTTTCCGGGTTGCCATTATCAGCACACTATGGTGCCAGCAAATTAAATTACTTGCTGGCTAAGGCCAAACACAACGGGACTACGCTAGACTCATTGCGACTGTCGCCACTGATAAGCTACTTACTATTCCACATACTTGATGAACACCCCTATATTGTCGATCACGCCAATGCACAACGCACACAATTGTTTGACCTGAATAAACTGAACTGGTCTACACGACTTACAAAGCTATTCAACATACCAAAACACCTATTACCTGACTGTGTAGCTGTATTAAAAACACCTGATTCACCTCACGGAAAGCTGGCTAACACAGATATTCCAGTATGCGCTATCAACGGCGATCAGAATGCTGCGATATTCGGCAGTGGATTATTAACACCGGAAACCGCATTAGTAAACTTTGGTACCGGCGCATTTGTGTTACGTTTGCTAAGTCACTACAGCGCAAGCAAAAAACAGCTCAGTGGCATTGCATGTTCCGATCACAACTCTGTTCAGTACATTCGAGAAGCCACCATCAATGGCGCAGGCAGTGCGCTAAACTGGCTGAAAAAAAGACATCAGGTGAATGATATATTAAAACAATTACCTGCCTGGCTGAATGAGGGCAGTTTAAATGAAGCCAGCTTGAATAAAACCGAGTTGAATAAAATAAGGCAGCCTCCTGTCTTTATCAACACTATCGGAGGTCTCGGCTCGCCCTGGTGGTTGAATAATATTGATGCAAAATTTATTGAATCTGAATTCACCAAATCCGGTCATTCATTAAAAAAAGTGAAAACAAATCTGGCGACAACCGATCTCGTAGCTTCAAATATAACAGCAAATATAGCAACAGCGAATTTGGCAACAGAAGCCGTTGCCATTATTGAAAGCATCGTGTTTATGGTATGTATTAACCTGCAGATAATGCAGTCTGAGCACACAATAACCCGCATACGTGTCAGCGGTGGACTATCGCAACTTGATGGTTTATGTCAACGCCTGGCAAATCTTTCTGCTCTGCGAGTAGAGCGTATGAAACTACCCGAGACAACCGCCCGAGGTGTAGCATGGCTTGCAGGGGGCAAACCAGATGGCTGGTCGAATGTTGAATTAGATGTATTTAAACCTGTCATCAACCCTGCCCTGACTAAACGCTACGCCATGTTTAGTACAATATTGGAGTACTGACCCGGGTATTTCTTTATTGTCCCAGAGGGAGAAATCTTATTGTATGGAAATCAAGATCTCTCACATTCGTTCGAGATGACAGCCTGTAGGTTGGGGTGAGGCACGAACCCCAACAGCACCGTGCGCTACATGTTGGGCTTCGTGCCTCACCCCAACCTACCGGTCACGGGCTGCTGCTAACCAGATTGCTGACGACCAAATACTCCAGCCATAGTATTCGCTATACCTTTAATCACATCTAGAAACGTTTCAATTCCCCGTTGATTATTATTCCTGCGACATTCATTCAGTGCTGAGATACTAATATTCATAGCAGCATGATAATTTCCTTTATCAACAAATTGCTGAATAATTTTTGTTTCTGCTTCAGTGTCCATTTTTCACATCAGGCTTTCTGGATTACTCTTTGTGAAGCGCATCAATTTAACGACCGCAATCGCTTCAACGCAGACCGAAGATAACGATCAGTGCGTAAACTGTTTTTTGAATCATCAAACAACCAGCGTGCAAAACTACAAAGATAAATACGGGTTAAAGAAAGCTCTTCAATAATTCGGTGAATATCTTTTGTTTTTAAAATTGCCGCTTCTCTAAACCACTGCACTGTTCGACTAATACGCATAATGCCCAGAACCTGCAGGTGAATGTGCCCTAACTCCAGTTTGTAATACAACATTTGTCTGGTCACTCTGCGGTGTTTATGCATCGACAAAAACCATAACATCATCACTTTATGAACACGTTCGTGCGCAGCTAATGCAGCAAAATCCTCTGATATTTTTTCAGAAAGCACTGATTTATCGGCACGGTCGAACCAGGCTTCAACCAGGTCATCTTTTTGCGGGTAGAATTTTTTTATCTCATGCAGAGAAATATCCAGCGTTTTGGCAACAGTATGCAAATTAACCAATTCCCAACTGCTACTCTCAGCCTGTTCCAGTGCGGTATCGAGAATTTTCTCAGCAACAGTGTTTTGTTTCGCCATACATCACCCTGACAATTATTTCCTCATAATTTAATTGTAAGGAAAATCGGCGAAATATAAAGACATTAATAAAACACATGGGAAGGGTATCCATGATCCTGGAATCCTTAGTTGGATCTACTACGGATGTTGAGAGTGGCTGTTATGAAAACACAGACACAAAAAAAGCCGCGACATTGTCGCGGCTTTTTTTGTAACAAATCTCGGCTTTACTATTCAATATTAACGCTGAGACTCAACGTTGAGATCCGGCTTCTTCATGTGCCAAATCAACAACTTTATTGGCTAATTCCTGATATTTAGCACGATATCCATCAAATTGTGAACCGGCTTCCGGGGTGAAATATTCTTGTGGATCAACACCATTTGCCTGTTCATAAGCAGAAAATTTCTTCTGCATTTCCAGCATCTCTTTAATCATTTCAGCTTTACTGCTCATCTTTACTCACCTTTTATTTGTGTAACAGGAAGGTCATGTGACCTTGCTAAACCCTGGGAGCCTTTCCGAGAATAGAGAACCTACTGCGGAAAAGCCTTTTTGGCTAGATTTCCCTCGCTACGGTTTCTATTCTCGGACAGGCTCCTGGATAAATATTTTGATAACAAAATTTTAACCTGCGCTATAACTTACCCATATATCTACAAATGGGAGGGTAACAGCAATTACAGCTGCCAAAACAGCTTATCCCGATGTTATCCACACGGGTTTAATAACCGCCTTTACGTGTACTCTGTGGGCAACCGCCAATTTTCAAACCTTGCTTTGATGGCATTTCAGGAAACATTTCGTACATTTCTTTGGAAGAAACTTTACGTCCCCATTTTTTGCCCATGGCTTTCATAATGCCGCGTTCATTGGGCTCGTTACCATCCAGTATTTCCTGACGAACATATCTAACCGTATCCCAATGTTCTTCTGTCGGATCGATGCCCTCTTCAGCAAAAATCTCTGCTGCGATTTCTTCATTCCAGTCATTTATGTTTTCCAGATAGCCGTTTCCGGTTCTATCCACTGAGTCAAGTGCTGCCATGTTTTCACCTTAATCTTATTAATTATTTAAAATGTGGGGCGAATAATAACGGAATAATTTTCTTGTTTCCAGTATTTCTAATGGGGTAGTTTTTTTCGTGGCTTCTTAAGTAACTTCATTTTTGCTATGCAGGGGTTCCTCGTTCCCACGCTCCTGCGTGGTAACACGTACTGAGGCTAACGGTGAGCCATGGTATGCATTCCCACGCAGGAGCGTGGGAACGAGGGTGGCTCTGTAAAAGTTACTTGTAGATGGGTGGGCGGTACGCCGTGAGGGGCTTCTCAATAAGTCCATCCTTAGGTTCATAGTTCCCACGCTCTGCGAGGGAACTCATCTGGGAACGCTCTGCGTTCCTTGACGCAGAGCGCCGAGGCATGCATTCCCACGCAGAGCGTGGGAACGATAAAAAACCTATAATTAACTTTAATATTAACTCTTAACTTCCTGTAAAATGTGACTTATCTTCTGTTTCTGCCACTGCTTTAATACCTTTATGATGAATAAAAATACCACAACCTAAATGCCGATGAGGACCAATGCCGACTTCCTGCAGTGCCACTGAAGAATACGTATCAAGATCGGCGATCATCAAACTTCTGGTTTCTATTTTTTCACCGTTAGCATCAAACTCATGCCCGATTCCACACAGCAGTTTTCGCGCCTGTATGCGGTGCGATGCCAAATCATCAACCACCCATTGTAAAAAATCATCTTCACTCATGTCTGCTGACGCAACAATATAACGAGCAAAAAGAGTAGAAAATGGCTCAATGGGCTTGCTCGTCATTTTACCCACAGTTACCGAGTGACCGGCAACATCCAGTATTTTACCGACCAACTCACTGGCATCGTCAATTCGTGATATTGGCACGCGTAATTGCATGCGTGTACGTTTGGACAGGTAAATCAACTCACCATCAGGCGGACGTTCCCAGCCATGAGCCGAAGCCGCACCATGTATTTGATGAATACCCAATTCAGGTTCGTCTTTTATCCAGGGCAGTATCTGATACAAAGCCTGCGATAATTCCCATGCATGGCAGGTTGGAATTTGTTTGCAATCAATCTTGAAATGCAAATCAACGACCTTTTCCGAGGTGCTGATATCATCTTTTTTGTCGTCTTCTTGCCAGTACATGAATTTTTACCATTTTGATGTAAACGTCGCTTCCAGCTTTTCTTCCCAGTCTGCCGGTGTGTCATTAAATTGCGGTTTTACATCCATACGAAAAAAAAGCTCGCCCGCAGCAGCGCGTTTCTTAATCTCCGCTTTAAGTTCTTCAAAATCTTTCATTTCCGGATTCTGAATCAGTATTTCACTTAACCACAACATTATTTAGACCTCTAAAAAATTAAAAGCGTTCACCGCAGAGACGCAGAGACGCAGAGACTCAGAGTTTTCCAGTATTGTAAAACCTGGGTTAACAGCGCCTACGGCGCAGTTAACAATATAAAGTTTTTCTCTGCGCCTCAGCGTCTCTGCGGTGAATATTTTTCTTTATCCAACCGCATCATAATACCTTGCTCGATACATCAAACGCTTTTGCGTATCACTATCGGTAAAACCACTACGATTATGCAACACGTTATTGCAGACAATACCCTGACCAGCCTGTAACGCAACTTTTAACACATTTGTTTCATCTGCTAACAGCGTATTAATCATTTCAACGGCTTTATGTGTCACAGCCGTATCACGCCAGATTATATTACGTTTTCTTGCCGAAAAACGCATATGCAGCCTGCCATCAGGTTTAACAATAAATACCGGGCCGGTTTGCGCTTCACGGATCACTTTTCCCGCTTCTACATTATCCGGAATGGTCATCGCCTCCGGGTGCATCAATGCTTCAATATAGTTGGCATTTTCATCGCGTAACATTATATAAAGCTCTTCCGGGTTAAATAATTGATTGCAACCACCTGCATCCGCTGGCCGCACACAATGCATAATGATGCCAAAAACCTGTTTATCAAGCTGATTATAATAACCGTCTGTGTGCCAGCTTAATGCTTTGTTTGTGTAAGGAATATATTGATTTCCAGCCTGTGTACGCACCTCCAGACTGCTCACGCTATCATTATCGGCACGTAAATTTGCATCCAGATTTGACAGGGCCAGCCGTTTACCCAAAACATGTACCAGCGATCTATCCTGATTATTCGTGTTACTCAGTTGATAAATTGCCATATTAAAATATTCACAACGCTCAACAATTGCCTTTATTTCATCGTCAGATAACTGGTATGGATCTTTTATCCGCACCAGCAAATCGCCCAAAGCAGGTTTACTGTAAGCCGGCTTTTTCTTACGCCACTGTATATAAGCCGCGTTATTGTTCAGATTAAAGGAGGAGCCCGAAGTAATAAGCGGGTTTGCCTGGTGTATCATGTTTTTGCTCAGTTTAAATTCATCTTGAAAAAAGATGCTGTTCTATATGGTAAAAGCTTGCCTGATAAATATATTACTGCACAATATCACTATCGGCGAAAATTACTTATGCCTTTATACATATGGATATAGGCCTGATTTAGTAACACTATATTAGTAAGGACTTAATCAGATACAACCCATTGATTAAACTTGAATTATTATTAATAAATTCAAATTGAATCAAATTGAGCTATCCCATAGGGGATAAAGCATATTCTAACAACCCTCCCATGCGTAGGGTTCTACAGTTTGGTCACGCCACCTAAACTGCGCACCCATAAATTGAAAAGTTCCAGTGATGTGAAATTACATCCTACCTGCATGAAAGGTAGAAAACGCGGAAAATACATATATACAGGACGTACGATATTTGAGCAATGCAGAAGCAGCAAAGCGTTGCGCCGAGGAGCATTTTTTCCGCAAAGGGATATTGTTTAAAAAATAGATTGGTACTAGAATCTCCATCCTTGTACACAATCGATCAGTACTTTACTGAATAACCGTAGCGGCAGACAGGAGAGATTCCATGGCCAAGAAGATTTATGAAACCCCCATGCTCGACGAGCTTGAAAACGGCCCATGGCCGAGTTTTATTACAGGCATCAAGAAATTACGTGATGATCATCCTGATGAGCGTATCCAGGCAGTAACCAGCAGCTTGCTTGGTCAGCTGGAACATTCTTACGAAACCCGTAAGGGCTACTGGAAAGGCGGAACAGTTTCTGTATTTGGTTACGGCGGTGGTATTATTCCTCGTTTCTCTGAAGTGGGTGCCGCTTTCCCTGAGTCAAAAGAATTCCACACTATTCGTGTACAGCCACCTGCAGGCAACCACTACACCACAGACATGCTACGCAAGTTAGGTGACAGCTGGGAAAAATGGGGTTCAGGTCTGCAAACATTCCACGGTCAGACCGGTAACATCATGTTCATCGGTACCACCACTGAAAACACGCAACACTTTTTTGATGAGATCAACGAATACGGCTGGGACTTAGGCGGTGCCGGCCCATGTGTACGTACTGCAATGTGTTGCGTAGGTGCGTCTCGTTGTGAAATGTCCTGTGTAAACGAGCACGGCATCCATCGTCACCTGGTAAATAACTTTACTGATGACGTTCACCGTCCTGCACTACCATATAAATTCAAATTTAAAGTATCTGGTTGTCCTAACGACTGCCAAAATGCTATCGAACGTGCTGACATGGCTATTATCGGTACCTGGCGTGATGACATGCAGGTGGATCAGGAAGAAGTTAAAAATTACATCAGTGCTAAGGGTGAAAACGGTCGTCAATACTATATTGATAACGTCGTCTCTCGTTGTCCTACCAATGCGCTGTCACTTAACGATGACAACACACTAAACGTAGACAACCGTAACTGTGTACGTTGCATGCACTGCTTAAACGTCATGCCTAAAGCATTACACCCCGGCACTGACCACGGCGTGACTGTTTTAGTAGGTGGTAAACGCACACTGAAGATCGGCGATTTGATGGGCACTGTTGTTATTCCATTCAAGAAACTGGACACAGAAGAAGCGATCGAAGAGCTGATAGAGCTGGCTGAAGAAATGATTGATTTCTGGGCAGAAAACGGTCTTGAGCACGAACGTACCGGTGAAATGATCGAACGTATCGGCCTGGTTAACTACCTGGAAGGCATCGGTCTTGAAGTTGATCCAAACATGATTAGTAGCCCTCGCCAATGTTCTTACGTGCGCATGGATGGCTGGGACGAAGAAGCCGAAAAATGGTTCGAGCGTAAAGCAGAAGCTGCAAGCGCCTAGCTGTTAACTGTAATCTGATGAAAGGGGGCTGTCTGCAGTCCCCTTCTAACAAATATTGAATTTTTGAGGAATAAAAAATGAGTGATAAACCTCGTTCTCCCATTGAATCCGGTTGTCCTGATGGCTTCCAGTATATGCACCCTGTTATGCGTAAAAATTACGGCGCATGGAAATTTCATGAGCATCCAAAACCAGGTGTACTTCGCCATGTAGGTTATAGCGGTGACGAAATCTGGACTGTGCGTGTCGGTACACAACGTATTTTAGATATTTTCTCACTGCGTGAACTTTGTGACATCGGTGACGAATTCGCTGACGGTTATATTCACTTCACTATTCGCAGTAATGTTGAATACATGGTTTCTGACCCGGCGAAAGTTGAGCCATTAATCGAAGCCATTACTGCTAAAGGTTATATTGTAGGCGGCACCAAGAACTCTGTTGCCATGCTTTCTCACACCCAGGGCTGGTTACACTGTGACATTCCTGGTACTGATGCATCAGGTGTTGTGAAATCAATGATGGACGAGTTGATTGACGAGTTCCGTAACTGCAACATGCCTAACCGCGTACATATCACAACGTCTTGTTGTCAAATTAACTGTGGTGGTCAGGGCGACATCGCAATTAACATTCAACACACTAAACCACCCAAGATTAACCATGATTTAGTATCTAACGTTTGTGAACGTCCTTCAGTGGTTGCACGTTGTCCGGTTGCAGCGATTCGCCCTGCAATGGTTAACGGCAAACCTTCATTAGAAGTTGATGAGAAGAAATGTATCTGTTGTGGAGCCTGTTTCCCTCCTTGTCCGCCTATGCAAATTAATGATGCTGAGCATTCTAAACTGGCTGTATGGGTTGGTGGTAACCACTCAAATGCGCGTAGCAAACCGACCTTCCAGAAATTGGTCGCTGCGGGTATCCCTAATAATCCACCGCGCTGGCCTGAAGCAACCGCAATTGTTAAAAACATTCTTAAAGCCTATAAAGATGATGCCAAAGACTGGGAACGTATTAATGACTGGATTGAACGTATCGGCTGGCCTCGTTTCTTCGAAGTAACTAACCTGCCATTCACCAAGTATCACATTGATAACTGGCGCGGCGCGCGTAACAGCTTAAACGCTTCTACGCACATCCGCTTCTAATTATTAGAGCTTAATTATTGAGAAAATAATTAACCGTTATTAATCATACAAGGTAAATATAGTGAAATTTAGTATTCAAATTAACGAAGGGCCCTACCAGCACCAGGCATCTGATACTGCGTATCAGTTTGCTAAAGCTGCACTGGCAGCTGGTCATGAGATATTTCGTATCTTTTTCTATCACGATGGCGTGAATAACGGCACTCGTCTGGCAATTCCACCACAGGACGATCGCAATATTGTTGCGCTCTGGACTGCACTGGCTAAAGATAATGACCTCGACATGGTTATTTGTATTGCCGCCGCACAACGTCGTGGCCTGATGGACGCTGATGAAGCAAAACGTCAGGGTCTGGATGCAGATAACATTGCTGAAGGTTTCCGTATCTCTGGTTTAGGCCAGTTGATTGAAGCGGGCATTGAAGCTGACCGTTTAGTTGTATTCGGTGCATAGGAGATATAAAGATGGCAATTAAAAAATTCATGTACGTCAACCGCAAACCTCCTTATGGCACTGTTTATGCCCTGGAATCGTTAGAGGTTGTTTTAATTGGTGCAGCATTTGATCAGGACGTTAGTCTGGCATTCATCGGAGACGGCGTTTATCAACTGACTAAAGGTCAGAACACCGAGGCGATTGGTCAGAAAAACTTCTCACCAGTCTACTCTGCTTTAGGTGATTACGAAGTAACCAAAATTTACATCGAAAAAGAATCACTGGAAGAACGCGGTTTAACATTAGACGATCTTCAACACCTGGTGTGGGAAGATGAAGATGAAGACTACGCCGAAAAAGACTCTATCCGTCTGGTCAGTCGCGCCGAATTAGCTGATGTTATGGCTGAACAAGAAATTATTTTAAGTTTCTAGGCCAAAAAAATTAAGAGGGCAATAATGAGCTTATTACACACAATAAACAAATCTCCATTCGAATCTAATACATTCGACACCTGTCTGGGTTATGCACTAGACGGTTCGACCGTTCTGCTGATCGAAGACGGTGTTTATGCTGCAACCACTGATACCAGTGCTGCAGAAAAAATCAAAAATGCCAGTAGTGGTGTTACATTTGCCGTACTCGGTCCTGACCTTCAGGCTCGTGGACTTGAAGGCAAACTGGCTGATGGTATCAAAGTCGTCGATTACGAAGGCTTTGTCAATTTAGTAGCTGAGAACGACTCTGTTCAATCCTGGCTCTAAACTATTATCTGAACTATTTATAGATCATACTTTTTTTAACGAGGATCCAAAACATGTCATCAATCGAAGTAAACGGCAAACAATTTGAAGTCGACGAAGAAGGCTATTTAGCTAACTTAAGTGAATGGGAGCCTGCTATAGGTGAAGCTATGGCTGCTGCTGAAGATCAACCTCTTACAGACGAGCACTGGGATATCATCAACTTCCTGCGTGAATACTACGAAGAATACCAAATTGCACCAGCAGTACGCGTACTGACTAAAGCGGTTGGTAAACGCCTGGGTAAAGAGAAAGGCAACAGCAAATATCTTTATGAGTTATTCCCATACGGCCCAGGAAAACAAGCATGTAAATATGCTGGTCTGCCTAAGCCAACTGGTTGTGTATAACGTTTAAGTTTTAAATTATATATTATAACTTCAGGTTATAAGTTCGGGGCTTTGCGGATTTTAGTTAGTAAGTGCGCCCCGCAACTTTAAATAAGGCACATTTTTATTTACATAATGTGCCTTATTTAAAGTTGATACAGGCTGGATTTTCCCGTTCCCACGCGGGAGTGTGGGAACGAGAAAAACGAGAAAACCCAACCTACAGTTGAGATTAGTTAACGAGACAAGTCTATGAAATTCTGGTCTATGAGATTCTGCCAATGAGCGCACTTAGTATTATATACGTCATACTTTTTTAT
>JAFLJY010000011.1 GCA_022712755.1 Gammaproteobacteria bacterium | reverse complement strand
CCTCTGCAACAGCAGGCAACGAAATTATCATGCCATACAACGTGCCGATTAGTGCGTAAATTAATTTTTTTGACAGCTTATCCATAATATTTCCTCAAGCTTGTTCGACGTAGCAATGCAGCCTATTTCTGTTGACAGGTTTGTAAACATAATGTTTGCTTGCATACTTGCTCATCTATTTTTACCAACGTATTTCAGTCACATTTTTGCTTTCTACTTCATAAATAACTGTGGCGTATCGGCCAAGACGTGATTTTGCTCTTTCAAGCGGAACTTCTACCCTGTTAGCAAATGCTTTTGTTGCGGGTGTGATTTTCACCTGTATTTCTTCACAGGCATCACACACTTTGCCCTCAACAAAACCGCTAAGCTTATTATTAAGGCTTATGCGTAAGGCATCCGCTTCGATGGCATTGTGTTTTTCAATTACCTGGCTGTGGTGAGCCGTTGCCAAACGCGGGGGGTTATCGTCAGCCATTACCGTCTGCATAACCAGCATTAAAACCGGCAGTACTAGAATCATTTGAAATCTGTTTTTCATATCTTCACCCATATATTCATAAACACGTATTCATTAACACGATGCAGCAGGATAACGCACACCCTGAGATTGTAGCGAGGTAGATGTACCCGTTGAATTAGTACCACTTCCCGCCACACCAAAAAAACTATAACTCAGGCCCCTACCTGCCTGCAGGCTACTGCCAATACCTTTTGAGCAACCGATGTATGTCACATTTGCAGCCAGATTAAGCGTATTTGGCAATGCGTGCGTAGCAACCTGCACCAGATTGACATCTGTTGAACTCCAGTTAATGATGTTTTCTGCTGGCTGTGACACAACAAATTCAAGCACTGACTGTACGCCATTAAATGCAACGATATGTTGCTGTGCATTTGCGGTTGCTTTTAACTCTATGCTGGCACTGTTCATTGATGACACGCCGATTAAGGTCAGCACGGCAAGCATGACCAGCGCCAGGATAAGTACAAAACCCTGTTGCTGTTTATGTGGTATTACGTGTTTTAGTTTTATTAAAATCATCACTTTCTCAACATCTTATTTCTATTGTCTAGTTCGTAGGGCGAATAAGTGAAGCACTTCCACCCTACAAACTATAACTGCTTAAGGTTTCTTAAATTCACTACGCTGCTAACCATAAAAAAACGAAAACCATCCTGGCCACCCAGGGTTACCTCTGGTGCGCCTGCTATCCTGAATGCTTTTGCTGTATTAACGCCTCGAAACTGCCGGTTAGAACGCATCACCAACCAGATTTTTGCTGCATAAACCTGAGTCCAGTCAGTGACATCATTTGGGTTCACATAAAGATCAACAACCAGGTCGTTATTCAGGTCTTCACCAAACTGAACCTGTAGATCACTGACACCTGAAACCAGCAACTGATTCTGCAATGCCGGACCATTAACCAGCGCCACCCGGCGCAATGAAGGAATGCCATCATTGTCATCAACAGTGCCATCGGTAAAGCTGCTGATGTAATAGGCAAAGGCATTTAGCGTATGGTTATTCGTTGTCAGTGACGTATCATTTGCATTTAATTGTGGCGCTGTTGCGCCTACAAACACACGCCCGTTTATAAAATTACTGCGTACATATAATTGACCTGCGTTTAATGCTTGTGGCAAATTTGCATCGGCATACCGCATTTCCAGTACATCAGTACCTGCCAGGTAACTTTCAGCCGCTGGTATGCAACTACCAGCATAAGGGTTGCCAACAGTACCATCAGTTGCAAAAACAGGCAGCGTCAGGTCGTAAGCCCAAACGGGAGCCGTGCCGGTAGCACAATCACCGGCCACTGTTGTTGGCGGTGTATCACCTGTTACGGTAGCCGCACAGGCAGTATCGGTTGATTTGCACTCTATCAAGCCATCTTTATTTGTGCCACCCCACATACCGGCATGGCGCAAATCATAGGCAATCATTTCTATGGCAAAACGGGCATCGGCAACCATATCCATTTGCGCTTCATTGGCTTGCTGCGTTTTTCTGGTGGTTGAGTGCAAGGCAAACACACCACTGATAATGATAAGCCCGACAACCATTGCTACCATTAACTCAACCAGTGAGAATCCTTGCGAAAAATTCGTCGAGAACTTCCGTGGGAATTTTGGCGAAAACCTGTAAACCTGTTTTTTATTTTTTTTCATCATAATAAAATCTACACAACTAACATGGCACTGCTACGCAAATACTCGCAGAGGCGGTATAGCTTCTTGCCACACCGTCTGCATCTTCAGCATCCTGATTACGCTCCGCCCAGTTCACCGTTATCGCTACATTTGTCATACTTGATGGAGGTACGGTAGCTGTCAAGGTGATCGTGGTGGTGGTCGTTGCTGTAGCTGGCAAACCGGCTGTCAAATTTTGATTCCACCAGAACACATCATCAGCCGCCAATGCTGCAGGCGTACAAACATTTGCTCCTGTACAGTTATTATTAGTACCATTACCAGCATTGGCATAAGCCACTAATGCCGTGGGATTAACCCGCATGCTTTCAAATAATTCTTCGACTTTCATCATCGCTACCGAGCCATATACGGCACTCTTCCCCGCTTTAAGCGAAACCGCCTGTAACGAGGCAATGCCTAACATGCCTATAGATAAAATTAAAAAACCAATTAATGCCTCTAATAAAGTAAAACCTCTATTACTTCGGTAAAAAGACTGGCGGCAAAAAGATTGGCGATAAGAATAATTATGTTGCATGTTTTTTTCTGCCTTCATCGTGTTTACTGGTTTTATGCAGGACATTGTGTCATTACCGCTGCATTGTCTGAAACACGCGCCCGACCGGCCAGGCTTAATACCACGGCACGGCTATCGACTGTGCTACCGTTTGCATCAAGACGGCAGAGATTGAAAATACCTGATTGTGAAGCACCATTATTCCTCGGCAAACCTCTGGAGGTAAATGTCAATGAGGTAATAGCTGCCGCATTGTTATCAAGCCCCGACACAGTCAACTGATTGTCATTAAAACCTTCATGAACACGCAATAAACAATCCGTACCTGTCGCTGTACAGGCAGCTGCCGTACCTGCCAGGTTGCCATCTGCATCAACAAATACAACCCAGCCATTTGCCCAGTTGTCACTGCCAGAGCAGGTCGAACCATTATTACTGGAACAAATGCTAACCCTGGAATTTAATTTAATCGCCTCACTGCGTGCAATATGCAAAGCAGAAAGCAACTCATTTGTAGAAGCAACCAGGCGATTACCCTGCATAAAAGTTTGTAACTGCGGCACCCCGACCGTAGCTAAAATGCCTATAATAGCCACCGTTATCATCAGTTCAGTTAAGGTGAATCCAGAATACTTTTTCATGATTGTAATTTAAGACCAGTTTTTCAATTTTGCCAGCAGTTAACGACAAACAGGGGTTTATTACAGATAAGTGGCATTATTTCCACCAGCAAAGCTATAATATGCGACCACATTAATTAATCAATAAGGATAGTAACTACTCAGATTGCCCCTGAAAATCGTCAGATTAAGGCGAAAATCGCACCGCCATCCATGGCTCTTTGCGCCATAATTGTAAACATGGCCGTCCATCCGTGGACATAAATGTGAGTTTACACGTGTAAACGTCCCGTCTTTGATCACCTCTGTTTAACGCAGAGCTGGCGGTTTTCAGGGGCTAGCTGAGTAGTTACTAAAGATAATACTATGAATTTAGACAGAGTCAGTTCAGGCGATAACCTGCCTGAAGAAATAAACGTCATCATCGAAATACCCGCACTAAGCGAACCTGTTAAATACGAAGTTGATAAAGAAACCGGAGCCATGTTTGTTGATCGATTCATGAGCACCGCCATGCATTATCCCTGTAATTATGGTTATGTACCGCACACACTCTCCAAAGACGGCGACCCGGTTGATGTACTGGTAACCACGCCAGTTCCCTTAATCTCCGGCTCGGTTATTCAATGCCGCCCGATTGGCGTCTTGAAAATGACCGACGAATCCGGCGACGATGCCAAGATACTCGCCGTACCCATTGATAAACTGTGCAAGTCCTATCGCAGTGCTAAAACCATGGACGATATGCCACCCATGTTGCTTGACCAAATCGCCCATTTCTTTGAGCATTATAAAGACCTGGATGAAGGCAAGTGGGTGCGTGTACAGGGCTGGGGCGGTATCGATGCAGCTAAGGAAGAGATCATGTCCAGCGTGGCGATGTTTAAAGCTGCGCCGGTTAAACCGAACTTTTAATAAAAATGTTTTAAGTTTTATGTTGTAAGTTTGTAACTTAAAACTTAAAACATATAACCTTAAATATTGGTGCCGGAAGGGAGGATCGAACTCCCAACCTCGTCATTACGAGTGACTTGCTCTACCAGTTGGAGCTATTCCGGCTTATAATTCGTAACCCTGCTAATGTGGCATCTGCATGGCATAAGGCGAACTATCACACCAGGGCTGGCGCGCCAGTATTATATCGGCCATTAATTCTGCTGAGGCTGCGCCCAGTACTATGCCATTTCTAAAATGCCCGGCATGAATATACAAACCCGCTATCTCATCGTGCTGACAAATATAAGGTATGCCTTGCTCTGTGCCGGGTCTTAGCCCTGCCCATTGCCTTTCTATCGATAAATGTTCCAATAACGGAATCAGCTCTACTGCAGCCTGATGTAATTCGGCTAATGCGGCTGGAGAAGTCGATTTATCAAAACCAATTTTTTCCAGGGTGCTGCCTGCCAGTATTCTGCCGTCTTTTCGTGGAATAACATAATGTCCTTCTGATAAAACCATGCGTTTCACTAAACCCGGTTCGCCTTTGTACATGATCATCTGACCTTTTACCGGTTGCACATCAACTGATGATTCGGTGACGGCAAACTGTGCACTCCATGCGCCACTGGCGATAATAACTTTATCTGCTAACAAGGTTTGTTGTTTTGTTCTGACCCCTGACACTTTATTATTATTTGTTATTATTTCTTCAACTTCACAATACTCATGGTATGGGATGACGTTATGTACAAAAGAGGCTTTTAATGCTTTAACAAATTTCGGGTTTCTGATTTGCAAAATATCCGGCATCCAAATGCCTTTATCCACCACTTTGCCCACGCTGCTTTCAATTTCATGGATGGTTTTGTTATCACTGATAAAACGGGCATCAACCGACCAGGTTTTTGCCCAGTCAGTAATTTCCTGCTGGTTATCGGTGACGGTAAACAAACCGCTGTTAATTAATTCACAATCATTGCCGGTTTCATCAAATAAGGTTTTTTGCGTGTGCGGATAGATCTTTTTACTGCGTTCCGCTAATACATTAACTGCATCACTATATTGCCAGGGGTAAAGTGGTGAAACAATGCCACCACCTGCCCATGATGACTCACCGCCAAGCGGCCCTTTCTCCAGCAACAGCACATCCAGTCCCTCTAAAAACAACTGGCGTGCGGTTAACAGACCAATGACACCGCCACCTACAATAATACAATCGGGCATTTTTTTGTTTTCTTTTATGCTGAGGGTGATGGCACGGACGATTGCGCCAGGTTGATGGTTGATGCCGGCACCGTCAAATGCGCACCAGCTACTTCAATAATGTCATTAATTTTTAAATTAATATCTTCTCGATGTTCAAGATATTCAGCAAAATCAATTGTTTTAATATACACATGCAGTTCCAGCTCCTGTGCGTATTCACCAAATTCCAGAAAACGGACTCTGGAACTTTCTTCATCGATAAATTCGTGTTGCTCAATTAACTCACGAATTTTTGTTAATACCTGTTTTAGCTGTGCTGGTGTATCGTTATAAGACAGGCGCAAACGTGTGCGGTATAAAATTTTATCACGTTGCGTTAAATTTTCTATTTTACCCGAGGCAAATAAGGCATTCGGTATATGCACAACCGTGCGCGCCAATGTGCGCAACTGAGTTGAGCGCAAGCCTATTTCTTCGACCACACCGGTAGTATCGCCAAATTTACAAAAATCACCGACATGCACTGGCTGCGACATATAGATAGTGATCGAACCAATTAGGTTTTCCAGTGACTTCTGCGCCGCCAGTGCCACCGCAATACCACCCACACCTAAACCCGCCAGAATGGTCGTTACCTGATAACCCAAATTATCCATCCACGTTATGATCGCTAATAACGCGATAGTAAGTTTTATACCGGTTGAGGCGGGCTTTAATAACACAACAGCACCCGGCTGACCATTTCGAGTCATGCGATCAGCAAGGCGATGCATAATCAAATCAACAACACCTAACAGCATCCAGAAAATGGCGATAACTAACAGCGTTTTTGCTTCGAACAATGCACGCGCCGACAATGAGGGTGCAATCATGTCAAACCCTGCGCGAAAAATTAACACCATGATTAAAAAACGCAGTGGTCCGACAATAAATTTTTGCAGGCGCTGGCGGTTAAAGCGTTTGCTTATCTGTAGCAACTTAACGATAACAAAGGTCACCACGAAAGCGATGAGGTAGCCGATTATAAACAACCCCATCAACATAACGAGCTGCCAGGCTTCAAAACCAAAAATGATATAATGCGGGAAAATCTGTGATAATTTATTGCCGATAATGCCGTAGCCAAACTCTTTATCTAATTGCGGAATCAGGGCAACCGTTGCATTTGAAACCTTCCAGATAAAGACTCCATCGCCGCGAGGTATGCGCTGCATTAAAATATCAACTTGCCCAGTCTTTGTTTTCATCGTGGTAACGCGATCACGAAAACTGGGTAAGCCGTCATCTTTATGCCCAAGCGGATCATCACTTAACTCTTCAAAATCAATCGTCATGGATCGTTTGGCGACAATAGTCAGCTTTTTAACCAGATCCTGTCCATCGAGTTCTGCGCCCAGTGAAAAAGGTAAATTTCTTAAATCCAGGTAATTAACCGCTCGTTCATAATCCTGCTCTCTAACAGCAAGCGCTAATGCGATCAGGCTTGAGCGGGGAGTGGATCGATTGAATTCATCATATGGACCAGAGACCGGCGCTTCCGCCAGCTTTTTAAAAACTTTTTCTTCTGCTTTCTGTTTCTCAGCCAGGTCTTTTACTGTTGGCGCGGCAGGCAGGTCTTTTAAAGCGGGTGCAACCGTTTTTTCTTTTATCTCTATTTCAGCAGGTTTTTCTTTTGTGGCCACCGTATCAGCCGCATAGGAAACAGCTGATGCCAGAAAACAGACAAGGAAAAAGCCGGAGAAAAAGCTGGATGTTATAATTTTTTTCATGGTATCAATAAAACTGCGCACGACGTTGCTTTATATTAAAGAAATTAGATAATGATTTATACTAAAAAATGCCTTATTCCAGCACTATTCGCAAGCTGAATTAGCCTGAATGTTATCTGGTGCAAATCGAATATATTTCTGACAATAACAACGATGCTTACCATTGCGCCAGATCTTATTGCACAACTTCAGCATTCTCTGTGTGGCTTCATAGCTAAGCTGCACTTGTTTGATTTCACTGGCGGCGATAACCGCAGCTTCTATTTGCAAACTTTTTTCCTGAATTAACTTCATTTCTAAATCTTTGCGTATTTTCTCTTCTGCCAGTTTACGCCGCCGTTCTTTTTCGGCCGCCTTCTTTGCAGTTTTTTCTGCAGCTATTGCCGCTATTTTTTGCTCTTTAGCTATTTCCAACCTGACCCGTTTAATTACCCCGGCTTCTGCCTCTTTTTTCGCAACATTATCACTACAATCATATTCAGCTGGTCTTATATAAGTGTACTTTGCTGGCGGCCCTGCCCAGCATTTTTTAGAGGCTTGTTTTGGCGCTGCTACTATAGCAATAGATTCAAATTCAGCATTTAACGCCAAAAACATATCTTCAAAGTCACTAATATCGTAATTTAAAACAATCTGTGTTCTGAAAAAACTGAATTTTATGGATAGCCGTTTAGCATTCATTAACGCCAATAAGGTCTCTTTATTCAATTGCATGACAAAACTACCCGCATCGCCATCAATAATACAGGGGCTGTCCATCACCGTTAAACCTTGCTGTAAAAAACGATCATGACGTTGCTGATTAGCTAAACACTTTTTAAATAATAGATTCTGCTTACCATCAACTTTTACATCTTTAATTTCCAGCCGGTTGAGTTTTTTGGGAAATTCACCTTTTGCGTCACTGCTAATAATTAATTTAAGCTGCTTATTATCAAACTGTAAATGATAGTAATTGCCTTCTTTATCGCTAGCTGATTTTGCCGCCACCACATATTTTTTATCAATTTTCCAGCTGATTTCTTTTCCAATATTCAATGTTTCATTCTTAGCAGCATTATTAAAACTGCTGCTTGCACTAATATTAGTGCTGAACAACAGAACAAAAAAAGATAATATTAAATGATTAAACATAATATATTTCCAAATCATTTTCACACACCACTACCTGGTCTGTAATAAAATCATTGACTACAAATTGAAAGCACATATTACGTTATGCCAGAACCTGTATTCTGTAATTTACTGGATGATATTTGTAGCACAATATGGATAAATTATAGGGTATCTCTATTAATTCTGTATATACAGAATTAATAGAGATACCCTATAGCTTTAAATGACAAAAATAAAGCAACAGCCAGCCCCGAAAGTTACCCAGGAAAATTCAAATGAAAACCATTATTCTAAACGGCGAAAACAAACAAATAGATAACAGCACAACCATTAAGCAACTCCTGAAAAGTCTGGACTTGACTAATAAACGCCTCGCAGTCGAAATTAATCAAGAGATTGTTCCGTTTAGCAATTTCAGCAGTCATATACTGAATGAACACGATAAAGTCGAAATTGTGCAGGCCATTGGCGGCGGCGCAAATAACGCCTAAGCATATTTATAGTCTTTAAAATCAAGTACAATAGCCGCGCTTCTACTCAGCAAGTAGTTAAAACAGAGGGTAACTGCTCAGATTGCCCCTGAAAATCGTCAGATCAAGGCGAAAAATGTGAGCTTACAGTAGTGCTACATGGATGTAGCGTTTACGAACCAAAGGATGGAACTGTAAGTGTCCCGTCTTTGATCAAATTCTGTTTAACGCAGATGACGTGCATGGATGCACTACTACGCAGGTACAGGCAAGGAGCGCAGGAGCGATCTGGCGGTTGTCAGGGGCTAGCTGAGTAGTTACAAATAATAATTATTACGGTTCAACATATAATGTCCCATACAAAACTCGACCAGCCACTAAAGATTGCCGACAACACCTACACTTCTCGTTTATTAGTCGGCACTGGCAAATATAAAGATAATGAAGAAACCCGGCTTGCACTGGAAGCAAGTGGTGCGCAAATTATTACTATCGCCATTCGACGTACAAACATCGGGCAGCATCCTGACCAGCCTAATTTACTGGATATTCTGCCGCTTGATAAATACACCCTGCTACCAAATACTGCTGGCTGTTACACGGTTGATGATGCAGTGCGCACATGCAAGCTGGCGCGTGAGTTATTAGGCGGTCACAAACTGGTCAAACTGGAAGTGCTCGGTGATGAAAAAACCCTGTTTCCTGATACCGTCGAAACCCTGAAAGCCGCACAAATTCTGGTCGATGACGGTTTTGATGTCATGGTTTATACCAATGATGACCCGCTCATTGCCAAAGAACTGGAAAATATTGGCTGCGTTGCGGTGATGCCTTTAGCCGCGCCCATTGGCTCCGGCCTGGGGATTCGCAATCCATACAATATTCTCACCATTGTTGAAAATGCCAACGTGCCTATTCTGGTTGATGCCGGTGTCGGCACTGCCTCGGATGCCGCCATCGCAATGGAACTGGGCTGTGATGGTATTTTGATGAACACCGCAATTGCCGCCGCAAAAAATCCTGTACTTATGGCCTCTGCCATGAAAAAAGCTGTAGAAGGAGGGCGCGAAGCATACCTTGCCGGGCGCATGCCGAGAAAACGTTTTGCTTCTGCATCCTCACCAATTGATGGGACTTTTTTCTAGCCATACAGAAATATATTTACATGGATGTGCAGCTCGTAGGTTAGGGTGAATGTTTTTCATGAACCCCAACAGTAGTGGCCCATGGACGTACCGTTTACGAACCAAAAGACGGAGTAGTAGCGCATGGAT
>JAFLJY010000010.1 GCA_022712755.1 Gammaproteobacteria bacterium | reverse complement strand
AAACATGGCGATGCGGGTATAGAGGCATTATTAGAATATTACAGCAGTGATCTGTGATCAGATATTGAGGAGAACGTCAGATGAGTACAAATAAAAGTCGTAGAGAATTTGTTCTGGGCCTTGGTGCGATTACAGCTACCGGCCTTATAGGTTTCCCTTCAATAGCATTGGGTGCCAGCAAAAAAGTTGTTATCGTTGGCGGTGGCACTGCAGGTGCTACTGCAGCAAGGTATTTGCGTATGGCAGATCCCGGCATTGAAGTTACCGTGATTGAAGCCAACAAGGATTATTATACCTGTTACCTGAGTAATGAAGTGTTAAGTGGCGTACGTAAGCTTGAATCACTAAAACATGGTTATTCTGGTTTGAACAGGGAAGGTATCAAGGTAGTGCATGATGTTGTTACTGGTATTGATGCTAAGGCTCAGAAAGTCAAAACCAAAGGTGGTGCCAGTTTTAGCTATGACCGTTGTATCGTTGCCCCCGGCATTGATTTTAAATGGAATACCATCAAAGGTTACGATGCAGTAACTGCGGAGAAAATTCCCCATGCCTGGAAGGCAGGTTCACAAACAACCACATTGCGTAAACAACTGGTGGCGATGAAAAATGGCGGTACTGTTATCATTGCTGCGCCACCGAATCCTTTTCGTTGTCCTCCCGGGCCACCGGAGCGAGTCAGTCAAATTGCACATTATTTAAAAAATGTAAAACCAAAGTCAAAAATTATACTGCTTGATCCGAAGAAGAAATTCTCGAAATATAAACTGTTCATACAGGGATGGGAGAAATTCTATGGTTTTGGTACAGCTAACTCCTTGATTGAACATGTTAAATCAGACGGTGTGGTAAAGGTAAATGCCAAAGGCATGACTGTGAAAACCGCTTCTGGTAATACCATTAAAGGCGATGTGATAAACATAATACCTGCGCAAATGTCTGGAAAGGTCGGTGTTATTGCTGGTTTAACCAATAAAAAAGGCTGGTGTCCAATTGACCTAAAAACGTTTGAGTCAACGCTCCATAAAAATATTCATATCATTGGTGATGCGAGTATTGCAACTGGTATGCCCAAGTCTGCATACGCAGCTAACTCACAGGCAAAAGTTTGTGCATCAGCCGTTGCAGATATGTTAAATGGCAGAAAACCGGGCATACCCTCTTATGTAAATACCTGTTATTCAATTATTGCTGAAGACTGGGGTATTTCTGTTGCAGCGGTTTACCGTCTGGCAGAGGATGGCTCAAAAATCACTAAAGTTTCGGGTGGTTTAACCCCGATGGATGCGTCTATTGAATACCATAGGCGCGAAGTTGAAAATGCTTATAGCTGGTTAAATAATATTACTGCAGATGCCTTTGGTGGTTAATAAATCAGAGAAACTTTGAGTAGATTTGTTGTCTAAAAAAGGATTCTGTATTTCAGAATCCTTTTTTTTATGGTTTAATGGTTTTTTTAAAATAGAGAGTTCATTATGAAAAATTGTAACAAAAGCATTAACATCTTTGCCTTTATCTTCCTGATCGTGAGTTTTTTATTCGCACCAGTGAATATTGTGATGGCAGATGATGCAGCGTCTGACAAAACTGTGTCTGAATCGGATAAGAATGCCGATAAGAAGAAAAAAGGTGAAGGTGAAGGTGAAGAAGAACCGGATTGTGAGTAATTCTGCACCACGCGACGCAATAATTATCAATGAGAGAAAATGTATGAAAAGTAGAATAATAGCAAGCCTGCTGGCTTTATTGCTGGCTGTTCCCGGTTTAAGTTATGCCGCAGATCGAAAAATGGTGATTCAGGTAAACAGCATGGATCCAGCGGTACAGAAGATGGCACTAAATAGCGCCAAGAATCTTAAAACAATGATTGGTAAAGAAGCGATTGATGTTGAAGTGGTGGTTTATGGGCCAGGTTTGAGCTTTATTAAATCATCCAGTTCTTTGGCGGAAAAGGTAAAAAGCCTGATGACAGACTATGGTGTCAAAATAAGTGTGTGTAATGGTACATTAAAGGCTCGTGCAAAAAGGTATGGTGGCAAAGAGCTTGAAATAATTGAAGGTGTGACCAAAGTGCCAACTGGCGCTATACGCATATTAGAGTTGCAGGAACAGGGTTATGCGTATTTACGGCCTTGATTATTTCTAATTATTTAGAATATCCCCAATAGCGCTAACTACTCAATGGTGCTAACTAATGGAGCAGTCCTTAACAGGGCTGGCACATTAACATAAGCCCAGTCGTTCCCGCTAGAGCCTGTAACCCTGTAGCAAAGGCTTTCTAAAAAGTATTTTTAAAAATATTAAGCGACAGCATTGATATGCTAACTTTCTAGCGGGAACAAATGACATAAGTCAATTTATTAATGTGGTTGTTAAGTTAGTATCAATGCTGTCTGGAATATTGTTATTCGTCTCGATTAGTCGTATTAATGTAAACTGTCCGGTCAAATAATATAAAACTCAAAAGAATTTATACGAGGATATTAAAATATGGCTAAACTTTTTACTGCTTTGCTTTCCTTTATTGCCGGTGCTGCCGTAGTTGCCGTTATTGGTTTCTATTCACTGCCTGGTTTGATGATCAAAGAAATACCCAGCCCTTATTCATTTGACGAAACCCTTGTAAAAATTGAAGCAAATGCAAAAAGTCTGGGCTGGAAGGTTCCAAAAACATGGAAGGTGAATTTCCAGAAAAATCTGTTAAAAGTGGTGAAAATTGATATCGGTCCAAACAAACTGCTCAAAATGTGCGAACCTAAAGCCGCTGCAGATATTCTTATTCATGATGAATTAAAGCGTTTATCTGTGATGATGCCATGCACCATTGGCGTTTATGAAAAAAGCGATGGAAAAACGTATATCACTATTATGAACATGAAAATCCTGGGTCTTGTGTTTGGTGATGTGGTAGGGGATATTACCGATGAACTGGCTCCTCAGATGGAAAAAATGGTTAATTTATAGTGCTTGTTTTTCAATCGGGTTATTTCTCGATTCCATGTTAGAGCCTGGGAGCGAGAATCGATATGAAAACCAATACTATAAATTTACCTACATGTAGTACCTGTGCTGTCCGAGCGACAGCACTGTTTGGCGAATTAGAGCTAAAACATTTAGATAAAGCACGAAGGCTGCGGTCTGCGCAGCTGATCTTTGATGCAGGTGAATACCTATACCATGAAGGTGATGTCCCGGAAAAAGCGTTTACTGTATACAAAGGCTGGGTCATCCTGTTCAAAGGCCTGAAAAATGGAGATAGGCAGATACTCCGATTTGCTTTACCCGGTGATTTTTTGTGTTATAAAGTGGGTAACAGCAAGGTTTTTGATCATTCTGCTATTGCCGTTTCAGAAGTCACCTTATGTGCTTTTCCCATTGAGCGTTTTCACCAGGCGATAGCCGGTTTACCTGAACTGGCCTTTGCTATAAGTTCAATAACAGAAAGGACGACCCAGCGTTGTCACTCTGTGCTGACCAGTATCGCCAGTTTTTCCGCTGAAGCCAAAATTGCATTTCTGCTATTAAGTCTGTTTATTCGGCAGGCATCTCTTAAACCAACAAGCACCGACTGTGTGCCTTTCCCGATTACTCAGGAAGATATAGCTGATGCACTGGGATTGACCTCTATACATGTTAATCGTGTGTTGCAGTCATTAAGAAAGAGAGAGCTGATTGAATGCAAGCAACGCTGCCTCTGGGTGCCTGACAAAGATGCTTTGGCTGAAGTGGCACAAATTAGTCTTACTGAGC
>JAFLJY010000009.1 GCA_022712755.1 Gammaproteobacteria bacterium | reverse complement strand
AGCATGAATTGCACTGTGCATATCACTAACCGTTTTAACCGGTACTGTCTCGGGCAAAACCGCCTTTATTTTTTCCGCGTCTACACCCATTAAAACCACTGCACGGCAATGCTGTTTAACGATAGCGGCAAGCTCTGCGAAGTCAGCACCTTTAGCATCACCACCGGCAATTAAAACGTGTTTGCCCGGCAAGCCGACTAGTGCTGCAATAGCGGCTCCCACATTGGTGGCTTTGGAATCATTAATCCAGTTAACACCGTTTATCTCTGCAACAAACTGTGTGCGATGAGGTAGACCTTTAAATTCTTTTAAAGTATTAATCATTCTGTCAAATGACAAGCCCACTGCTTTACCTAGTGCCAGGGCAGCCAATGCGTTTTGTAAATTATGCGCGCCTTGCATTTTTAGCTGATTAACTGCGATTAACGGCTGCGAGCCATAACACAAATAATTATGTCCAGGAAGGACGGTATTTCGCAAAGAGCCATGGATGGCGGTGCGATCAGTAGACAGCTTTGCTTTCCGTGGATTTTCTTCACCCTCTCCACTGCTACCCGCTTTGCTATCCATGTCGCTTTCCATTTCGCTTTGACACAGGCCAAACTCATTCTCTTCTGGTGTATTTAAAGTGAATCGTATTTGATTATCTGCCGATGTTTTTTTATTATGGGTTTTAACCGGATCAGCTAATGGGTCATCTTTATTTAAAACCCACACTTCTGCATTTTTATAAATCGCCTGCTTTGCCATTGCATAATCAGAAATATTTTCATAACGATCAAGATGATCATTACTGAGATTTAAAACCACCGCCACTTTCATTGGCAAACATTGCAAGCTCTCAAGCTGAAAGCTGGATAACTCCAGTACGTATAAATCAATATCTTCATCTAACACGTCCAGTGCCGGTAAACCAATATTACCGCCAGCGACAGCATTCATTCCCGCCTGCGATGCCATTAGTGTGACTAATGTTGTCACTGTTGATTTTCCATTTGTACCGGTTATGCCAACTACCGGCGCATTGACTTCATGAGCGAATAAATCAATATCACCAGTAATTTCAATATTCTTATTTCTTGCTGCAAGCAGTGCCGGCTCGGTAAGTGCAACACCGGGACTGACGATAATTCTGTGTGCCTTAACAAAGTGTTTTTTCTTAAATTTACCGACAATACATTTTACTTCAGGGTACTCATTTTTTAAGTCTGAAAGCGCGGGAGGAACATCACGACTATCCACTACAACCACAGCTTCACCTATCTCACGTAAATAACGCACCACAGACAAACCGGTTTTACCCAGTCCGACAACCAGCGTGTAGATAGACATAATTATGAATTATAAATTATGAATTTATTGTTGTTGCTAGTTTTGTGCATAATAATTACCTACTGTTGGTTACTGTGTTTTATTATTTTTAATTTCTTTCAACGCCATCTTTTAATTTGTAAACTGCACATCCTGTGCCACTATTCATCATTCATCATTCATCATTCATCATTCATCATTCATCATTCATCATTCATCATTCATCATTCATAATTCATAATTATCATAAACTATCTAAGCTTGAGCGATGCCAGCCCAATCAACACCAGCACCACAGTAATAATCCAGAATCGCACAATCACGCGCGGTTCCGGCCAACCTTTTAATTCATAATGATGATGAATCGGTGCCATTCTAAAAATTCGTTTACCGGTTAATTTATAAGAACCTACCTGCAAAATAACCGACACGGTTTCCATCACAAAGATGCCACCCATAATCAATAGCACCAGTTCCTGTCTAACAAAAATAGCAACCACACCCAGTGCAGCACCTAATGCGAGAGCACCGATGTCACCCATAAACACCATTGCAGGATAAGTGTTAAACCACAAAAAACCCAATCCAGCACCGACAAGCGCACCACAGAAAATGGTTAACTCACCGACACCCGCAACATAAGGAATACCCAGGTAATTGGCAAAGGTTAAATGCCCGGTGAGGTAGGCAAATACACCAAGCGCACCTGCCACCATAACCGTTGGCATAATCGCCAGCCCATCAAGACCATCGGTTAAATTCACCGCGTTGCTACTGCCAACAATAACCAGATAAGCAAGCACCACAAACGCGCCACCTAGCGGAATTAGAAAATCCTTGGTAAAAGGAATAATTAGTGTGGTTTCAATGGTTGTTTGTGCATTGCTGAAGATAAACAACGCAGCAGCAAAACCGACTACACTTTGCCAGAAAAATTTCGCTTTCGATGACAGACCTTTTGAATTACCAAAACGAAGTTTTTTATAATCATCGACACCGCCGATTAAACCAAACGATAAAGTTACCGCTAATACAACCCAGACTTTTTCACTGGACAGATCGCTCCATAACAAGGTACTGGTTGCTATAGCAACCAGAATCATCGCTCCGCCCATGGTAGGCGTACCTGCTTTTGATAAATGTGATTGCGGCCCATCATCACGCACATGTTGTCCAATATTATAACTGGCCAGCTTACGTATCATAACCGGGCCAATCACCAGGGATAAAATTAATGCGGTGATGGTGCCAAGAATGGCACGAAAAGTAATGTATTGAAAAACGCCAAAGCCACTATGAAACTGTTGCATAAATTCGGCCAGGATTAATAACATTAGTTCACGCTCTTATTATTTTGCTTAGCCATTACCATAGCAACAACTTCATCCATTGCCGCACCACGCGAACCTTTAATCAAAACCACATCACGACTGCTCAGATTCTTATTTAACGCATTCATCAAGTCTTTTTTGTCTTTAAAATAAAATCCGCCTGAATCAGGATCGTCACCAAACGCTCTCACTGTGTTCTGGCTTAAAGCCCCAGTTGCATACAAACAATTAATGCCTGCATCTTTTGCTTTAGCACCTATTTCACTGTGCATCTGTTCTGCTTTATCACCCAGTTCATACATATCACCTAAAACTAAAACCTTATTGCCTGACATGTCGGCAAGCACATCAATGGCAGCGGCAACGGAAGCCGGGTTCGCATTGTAACTATCATCAATAAGCCGACAACCTGATGCTAAACTGACAGCGGTTAAGCGTCCTTTAATATTTTCAAATGTAGATAAAGAAGCAACCATAGACGACAAAGGCACGCCAACTGATAGCGTTAATGAAATGGCTGCAAGCGCATTCATCACGTTGTGATCACCTGGTACTTTAAGCGTTAATTCCGCCTGTTCTTTATCTGCCTGCGCATTGCCAATAATTATGTTGCCAATAATAATTAGGTACCGGTTAGCAGATAAATTTTTTGCATAAACACCGGCAGTATCATCAAGCATTGAAAAAGTAAGTGTCTTTTTATTCGAGTTAACCTTTATCCAGAAAGGGCTGAATACGTCATCCAGATTAATAATTGCCACGCCATCTTTAGCCAGACCATTATAAATTTCAGCCTTACCCCTCGACGTGTTTTCCAGCGAACCAAAACCTTCAAGGTGTGCAGGACCAACATTGTTTACTACTGCCACATCTGGTTTTGCCAGTGACGTTAAATAATTAATTTCGCCAACATGATTGGCACCCATTTCTATTACTGCAAACTTATGCTGCGCTCTAAGCTCAAGCAACATCATAGGCACACCAATTTCGTTATTTAAGTTGCCTTTTGTTGATAACACAGCATCTGCACCGGCAAAATCATCAAGAATTTTTCGGCACATTTCTTTTACCGAGGTTTTACCGTTGCTACCGGTAATTCCGATAAGTTTGCCAGTGAGTTGTTGTCTCCTCCATATTTGTCTCCAATGGCAGGCAAGCTGCCCCAGTGCTTTACGCGTATCTTTAACCAGTACCTGTGGCCACAGTCGTGAATGCGGCTGCGATTTTATTTCTTCTGACAAGTTACTAACCAGCGCACCACAAGCACCACCAGCACGAGCGTTAGCAACAAACTGATGACCATCAAAACGCTCTCCTACCAGTGCCACATAAAGATCACCAGTTTGAATATCGCGAGTGTCTTTAGACACGCCTGTTATCATCACATCCTTACCATATAATGTGGCATCTAACGCCTGTGCAACCTGTGACATCATCATCATGCAAGCACACCCTTGCTACCATCATTCGGAGCCCTGGCTGATAAAAACTCGCGTGCCACACGACGATCATCAAATGCAATATGTACATCACCAACTATTTGACTGGTTTCGTGTCCTTTACCCGCTAGCAACACGACATCACCAGGCTGCGCATTGGTAATAGCGATATCTATCGCCTGGCGACGGTCAAGTACCGCCTCCACATTTTCCAATGAAGAAAAACCGGATAATACTTCATTAATAATACTTTGCGGATCTTCATGTCGCGGATTGTCAGTGGTAACGATTATTTTATCAGCATACTTTTCAGCGACCTTTGCCATCAATGGTCGCTTACTACGATCACGATCGCCACCACAACCAAACACACACCACAGATCACCACTAAAATGCTCTCGCATAGACTCACAAACAGCTGCCAGACCCTGTTCAGTGTGTGCATAATCGACTACCACGACGGGTTTATTTTCTTCAGCAATAATTTCCACACGACCATCAACTGGATGAATAGTGCTAAGACTATTAATCGCATTTTCAAATGAAACATGACTGACTAATAAGGCAGATAACACCGCCAGTGCATTTGAAGCATTGAATTGACCTAATAATGGAATGTCAAAACAACTATCACCTTTAGGTGTAGACACAACCAGATGACAACCACGCTCGAACGGTTTTATTGCTGTAGCATTAACAAAATAATCAGCACAATCTTTATAAGCAGAAATATTTTTTTCTAAACTGTAACCCCAGACACAAACATGCTCGCGCACTTCTTTTGCCAGCTCTCTACCAAACGCATCATCAAGATTTATTACTGCTGAACTTAAACCCGGCGTATAAAACAGGCGTTTTTTTGCAGCCGCGTAATTATCCAGTGTGCCATGATAGTCAAGATGATCTACCCCCAGGTTGCTAAATACGGCCGTAGTGAAGGCAACACCACTTACCCGCCCCTGGTCAATACCATGTGACGACACTTCCATAACAGCATGTTTCGCACCTGCATGTTTAATATCTGAAAGTGTTTTATGCACCAACAGGGCATCTACTGTGGTTAACCCGGTCGGGTGCAGGTCATTTATAAAACCATTTCCCAGGGTGCCCAGGATACCGCAGTGGACATCATATGCATCTAGACACTGTGCAAGAAAATGGGCAATCGATGTTTTACCATCAGTACCGGTAACACCTATCACATTCAAGGATAATGAAGGCTGCTCATAATACCGGGAAGCAATTTCACCCACTTTATGTTTTAAATCAGGACATTGAATACACAGAACTTTATTTGAAATAGAATCCAGAATTTCATCACGATTATCCAGGTCACCATCCCACAATACAACACTGACACCTTTTGCAACCGCATCTTGTGCGTACAGCAAACCATGCGTATTAAAACCCTGGTGCGCAATAAACAAGTTGCCACTAGCTGCTTTGCGATTATCCTGTACCAGTGCATTGACTGTTATATTACGACACTGCTCAACCAGGGCATCATCAATGAAACCCTCTAACAAATAATCCAGTGCAACTTCATTTTTCATTATCTTGTATTCCCATCTTGATCTGTGCTACCTGCGTTACTACACTTGTATTCATTAGCTGTACTTTAGAAAGCCTCGCCTGAGACAATCCAGCCTGAGAAACTTTATCGGGTGTTATATCCAGCAGGCGCATAGCTCCTGACATCACCTGACTAAATACAGGAGCGGCTACCAAACCACCAAAATATTCGCCATTTCTTGGTTCATCAATCATCACTACCATGACTAATTCGGGTTTATCTGCTGGTACCATGCCTGCAAAAATTGAAAGATAGCGATCTTTTGCATAACCACCGGCAATATATTTGTGTACTGTGCCAGTTTTGCCGGCAACACTGTAATTTGCTACCGATGCACGTTTAGCCGTACCTTTATCTGAAACCACACGTTGCATCATTTTTCGCACAGCGCGAGCCGTTTCCACCGACATTACACGCTGGCTTTCAACTGTGGAGTCTGACTCTGCTTTGTCAGCATATAAAAAACTGATGGGGTGCAATAAACCATCTGCAGCAATGGCTGAATAGGCTTGCGCTAGTTGCAATGCGGTTACCGAGACACCATAACCATAGGCCAACGATGCTCTTTCAAAATCATTGTTTAATGCATTCAAGGATAGCCTGCCACTTGCCTCACCCGGAAAACCACTACCGGTTACTGCACCAAAACCCAATTTCTGATACATTGACCATTGTTGCTCTGCATCCATCGCTAAAGCAATTTTACTAATACCAACATTGCTGGATTTCTCCAGCACACCACCAACATCAAGATCACCATAATTTTTATGGTCACGTATCATATTGCCTTTCACCTTCATATAACCTGGCGCGGTTTCAACTTTATAAAACGGTTTCCAGCGACCACTCTCCAATGCGGCAGCAATGGTAATAGGCTTCATGGTTGAACCCGGCTCAAACACATCGGTTACGGCACGATTTCTTGTTGCCTGTGGCTGCATCTGTTTTCTATCATTTGCATTAAACGACGGCTGATTAGCCATCGCCAGCACTTCACCGGTGTGTACGTCAAGCACCACTGCACTGCCGGCAACTGCATTATGTTTTAACACTGCTGCTTTTAATGTCCGATAAGTTACATACTGCAGTCTTTTATCCAGACTTAATTTAATAGCCTTACCGGGCTGCGCAGATTTAATGCGTTCAACATCATCAAAGGCTCTCCCCAGCCGATCGCGAATAACGCGTTTTTTACCTGGAACACCTTTAAGCCATTCATTAAAGGCTAATTCAATACCTTCCTGACCGTTATCATCAATATCAGAAAAACCAACAACATGCGCAGTCGCTTCAGCACCTGGATAGTAACGACGATATTCATTTTGCAAGGCAATGCCCGGCACGTTTAACGCCATCACCTCATCAGCCAACTCTGGTGAGGCGTGGCGCTTTAAATACAAAAATTCACGATGCCTATTACGTTTAATTTTTTCTATTAAACCAGCAACATCAATAGACAACAAAGTTGCCACATTAACCAGCGCATCCATATGCTGCTTCGTTTTTAAATCCTGCTTCGGCTCTAAATAATTCTGCACCACTTTCGGGTTCAACCAGATACTATGCACCGGCGCACTTATCGCAAAAGGCTCACCATGCCGGTCGACAATATCGCCACGATGCGCTGATATTGAAACCGTACGCAACTGCCTTGCGTCACCCTGTTGTTCAAAAAATTCACTGTCCAGTATTTGCATATCCAGTGTTTTTATTAGTAACACCGAGACCAACAGGACAAACACAAATGCTGCAAACAAACGCCGCCATACCAATGTTGAAGCGATGCGCTGGCTATGTGCTGCAGCTTTAGGCAAGTCATCGGGCAAATCATGGGGCAAATTATGCCGGTATGCTTTCACTGTTTTACACGCATTATTGTTTTACAAATACCACATCATCTGGCCCTGGCATCACCATTGATAAACGCTCCCTGGCAATAGGCTCTATATGCCCATGTTCCGACCAGGCACTCTGCTCTAACTGCAGCTGACTCCATTCTGTGTTTAAGGCATTCACTTCAAGTTTTAACTGCTGCAATTCCACAAAAAGTTTTCTACTTTGATGCTTGCTGTAAACCAACAAGATTGCCGATGTCAGCATCAGACTAAACAAAAGCGTAACCACCATTAATATGCGTTGCCTTTCATTCATAATCGCCTCTCCAGTACACGCAAGCGCGCACTTCTAGCTCTCGGGTTGATACCTAACTCCTCTTTACCAGCAATAATTGACTTGCCAACTTGCCTGTAAGGCACTTCGATATCTGCTTCCATAACAGGTAAACCAGCCGGTAGTTTTGGCCGGCTGGAGATGTTCCGCATAAAACGTTTTACAATTCTGTCTTCGAGTGAGTGAAAACTAATTACCGACAAACGGCCACCTTTTGCTAAAACTGAAGCCGCGCCGGTTAATCCCTGCTCTATCGCCTGCAACTCTTCATTAAGATAAATACGAATTGCCTGAAAGCTACGCGTTGCAGGATGTTTATGTTTTTCCTTTACCGGAATCGCATTGGCGATAATTTCAGCCAAATCGCCCGTTTCGATGATTTCACGCTCATTGCGAGTCTCCACAATGGCAGTTGCAATACGCCTGGCAAACTTCTCTTCGCCATATTTTTTCAGCACTCTGATTAAATCAGCGGTTTTTACACGCGCCAACCAATGCCTGGCGGTTTCTCCCTGACTGGTATCCATTCGCATATCCAGCGGCCCTGAACGCAGAAAGCTGAATCCACGTGCCGCGTCATCAAGCTGTGGTGATGAGACCCCAAGATCCATCAACACACCATCAATTTTTTCTGTCCGACCATATTGTTCTATCACATCTGCCACCCGGTTAAAGTTACAGTGCACAATGGTGAAACGTGGTTCATCCTTAAATTTTTGTCTGGCAAAAGCCACCGCCTCAGGATCCTGATCGAATGCGATCAATCTGCCTTTTTCGTTTAACTGCTGCAAAATGGCGAGGCTATGACCGCCCCTGCCAAACGTTGCATCAATATAGTTGCCTGACGGATGAATATTCAGCGACTCCAGCGCTTCGCGTAAAAGCACCGCCTGATGATTGCCTTGACTATTCACAGCAGCCACCATGCGTCTAAAACGACAGATCTTTTAATGCGTCATGAAGCTCCGCACTATTACTCTGATCTTCGGCAAGCCACGTTTCCTGATTTTCAGCCCAGGTGGTTTCATCCCAGATTTCCAGCTTATTGCCCTGACCAATCAACACGGCTTTTTTAGCCAAACTAGCAAAATCACGCAGCATCGCAGGCAGTAAAATCCTGCCCTGAGCATCCATTTCAAGCTCAGTGGCATAACCGATAACTAATCGTTGCAATAAACGCGCCTGTCTGTTAAAAGTAGGTAATTCATTTAACTTAGCTTCAACGATTTCCCATTCAGGCAGAGGATAAACCAGCAAACAATGATCGCGGTCAACTGTCACCACCAAACGACCACCACAGCCTTGCAGCAAATGCTCGCGATAACGTGCAGGCATTGCCATTCGGCCTTTGACATCTACAGTGATATTGTTGATTCCACGGAAAAGCATTTTTTATTATTATTTCCTGTTTTTACAGCATGTTCATTCAAAGCTGAAGCATTTGAAACGGGTACTCTTGGAGACAGGGAGAGAACTAAACGATAAAACCACAATTCCCCACAATTCCCCACATAATTACACTATAGGTATTTTGCACACCTATTGCAAGCACTTTTACGTCTTCAAACATAAAAATAGCTATAGCTGACAGCAACTTAGAAGATATTTAAGAAAATCAGAAAAAGCTTCTACAGGATATGTTTTTTAAATCATTAGCTTGGTTATAGAAGCTAATGATTTACTTTAAGTTAGAAGCGCTTCCAGAACAGGATATGCGCTTATTTCAGAAATATTTACTACGCGCATCCCTATGCTACGCCCTTCAGGTCACACTAACGCATATTCAAAATATTCCAACCATTTTAGTGCGCGAATCGGTTAAAAATTGATCAGAAAACTGCCCGTGAGCAGACACATGGAAGCGCTGTTTACCTGCCTGCAGCAGGCGAACCAAAGGATGGAGAGGATGGGCACACTGAAGAAAAAAGGAGTTGGCCGATAAGCCGGGTTCTGTCAAGGGCAATCATTCATCTGGATAACATGTCACCATGCATCTCAAGCAACCTACCCGGGAACAGCGCGGACCACGCATTATGTTCCCCTATTTGGTCTTGCTCCGAGTGGGGTTTACCATGCCACAAACGGTTACCCGTTGCGCGGTGCGCTCTTACCGCACCATTTCACCCTTACCTGATACTGAACAAGTCGGCATCTGGCGGTTTATTTTCTGCTGCACTTTCCGTAGGCTTTCACCCCCCAGGCGTTACCTGGCACTCTGTCCTATGGAGCCCGGACTTTCCTCCCCAAAACGTAAAACCCAAAGGTACAACATTTCGGCGCGATTGCCTGGCCAACTCCCGGGAGTAATTTTACACTATTGCTATCATCATGTGTTTATAAGGATGACAACATTCGGTCATTAGCGGACTTTTAAAGATCAAAAACATTTCACCGCAGAGACGCAGAGGCGCAGAGTTTTTTGTTAGCAACGCCTGCGGCGTTGCTAACACACAAAAGTTTTTCTCTGCGCCTCAGCGCCTCTGCGGTAAAAT
>JAFLJY010000008.1 GCA_022712755.1 Gammaproteobacteria bacterium | reverse complement strand
TGAAGAGTGGAGTTGCAATCTGCTCGATATTTCGCTCAAAGGCATGTTGGCAGAACCACCGGAAAATATTGATATCGACCTGGACAACCCCTGCGGCATGGCGCTATTTCTTGGCGAAGATATATCTATCCATGCACGGGTAAACATCATTCGTAGCAACGGAGGCAACTGGGGGCTAAAGTGGCTGCAAATTGACAGCAGCAGCCTGCAACATTTACGGCGTTTAATTGAATTAAATACCAGCAATCCTGCCATGCTGATGCGCGAGCTTTCTGAGCTTGGTTAATTTTGTTCAACCAGCCCATAACTTGGGCTGTGGCATGAACCCCAAAATTTGCATCGGTATTTGTTAGGGTTCGTGCCTTACCCTAAGCTACACACTAACATCAAACCGCCTCACCACGAAGGTCACGAAGACCACGAAGTTTTAAAGCAGGTTAGGTACGACCACACCTGCCATGCTTAATTCAATCTCACCACTAACGATGGTTTTTCTTCGTGAACTTCGTGCTCTTCGTGGTGATATAGTTTTAAAAAAGCGTAAGGTGTAACTCACTGAGTAGTTACGATATATTTTGCGTTTGCGTATTTTTTGTTTACACTGTGTCGTTCTTAAAACACCAAACAAAAAAACATGACAACAAAACTTGTTATCTCGGCACTGGGTGATGACCGCCCCGGCATTGTCGATGAACTGAGCGATATTATTTACACTCATGAACTCAATATTGAAGACAGTCGCATGACTGTCCTTGGCGGTGAGTTTGCCATCTTGCTACTGGTTAGCGGCAGCCCGCCTGCGCTGGAAAGCCTGCAGGCAGAATTAACAGATATAGAGCAGTCACTAAAAATGCGACTGCTGATTAAACCAACAACAGAACCTGTATCAACTAGCAATAGCATTCCCTATTCTGTCGAAGTTGCCGCATTAGACAATCCGGGCATTGTTAATAATATTTCCCGCTTTTTCTCCAGCCGCAACATTAACATCGTCAATCTGCAAACTGAACGTTATGCCGCACCGCATACTGGCTCACCTATGTTCGCCCTGCACATGACCGTTGGCATTTCTGCCGATACCAATATTGCCCAACTACGCGAAACGTTTAGCGAACTTTGTGATGAACTTAATTTAGATGCCGAGCTTAACAGTCTCTAACAACGGATAAATCATGGTAACCATTGGTAAAAAAGTTAAAAATTTTTCATGCCCGGCGACGGGCGACAAAATCATTAGCCTGGAAGACTTGAGCGGTAAAAAAATCGTACTTTATTTTTACCCAAAAGACAGCACACCCGGCTGCACCACCGAAGGCCAGGGCTTCCGTGACGCTAAGACTAAATTTGCCCGCCAGAATACGGTCATTCTTGGTGTATCACGCGACAGCATGAAACGACATGAAAATTTCAAAAATAAACAAAACTTCAACTTTGATTTACTTAGTGATGAAGATGAATCTTTATGCAAACAGTTTGATGTCATCAAACTAAAAAAACTATACGGCAAAGAATATATGGGCATTGAACGCAGTACATTTTTAATTGATGAAAAGGCTGTACTCATAAAAGAATGGCGTGGGGTTAAAGTAAAAGACCATGTAGCAGAAGTATTAGCTGCATGTAAAACAGCCTGATTCATTTTTCCCTGTCATTTCGACCACAGGGAGAGACCTTGATCCACAGTGGTATAAGATCTCTCCCTCTGGTCGAGATAACAGTTCATCTTTTTGGTGTTCACTATTTATCCCCATGGATGGGGTGACTGAAAATTGCTCCTGCATTTTCCGCACTTCCTACGTTCATGTAGGTCGTATGCTGGAAATCGTCAGGAACGATTCCAGTACACTATTCACTATAAACTATTCACTATAAACCATGACCCAGAAAACATTTATCAAAGGCAAAGATGCTGCACTGGAAGAATCCATTACGTCTATGCAACAAAAATTAATCGATTTAAATTTCAACATTGAAGAAGCCTCATGGCTAAATCCACTACCCAATGTTTACTCAGTCCATATACGCGACAAAGACTGCGGTTTAATGTTTACCAATGGCAAGGGCACCACAAAAAAATCCTGTCTTGCCAGCGCACTGGGAGAATACTTTGAGCGTTTAAGCTGCAATTATTTTTTTGCTGATTTTTATTTAGGTGAAAAGTTTTCCAGTGGTGAATTTGTTCATTACCCGGATGAACGCTGGTTTAAAAGTGAGAACAATAACATTCCCGATGGTTTACTCGATGAAAAACTCTGGGACTATTATGACCCTGATAAAGAACTGACCACGACAAAGATTTTTGATACCAATTCTGGTACTGGCGAACGCGGAATTTGCGCCTGTCCTTATCAACGTCAGCGAGATGGTAAAACCATCTGGTTCCCAATCAACATCATCGGCAATTCCTATGTCAGCAACGGCATGTCAGCAGGTAACACAAAAAACGAAGCCCGCGTACAAAGCCTGTCAGAAGTTTTTGAGCGTTATATAAAAAACAAAATTATTGCCGAAGGAATCTGCCTGCCAGAAGTACCGGAAGCTGTGTTACAGCGCTACCCACAAATCACCGCAGCCATCAACAAACTAAAACAGCATGGCTACCACCTGCGCATTGCAGATGCCTCTTTAGGCGGGCATTATCCGGTGATGAGTGTCACCTTAATCAATCCAAAAAATGCCACCGTGTTT
>JAFLJY010000007.1 GCA_022712755.1 Gammaproteobacteria bacterium | reverse complement strand
ATCGAATGACACACGCATTAGACAATTAAAGCAGCGTATACCAAAAGCTAATATTGCATATCAGCAAGCTATCAGTTTGGGACAGCGTGCAACGTGTAACTTATAACAAAGGAATTCAAATGAAGCCAGTCGTCAAAACCAGTGTCATCTTATCGCTAACAGCCCTGTTAATAGCCGGTTGCAGCAGTACACCTGAGCCAATAAAGCATGGCCCCTACAATCCGGCTGACGAACAAAGATCAAGATCGGACAAAACACAGAATGAGTTATCCAGGGAAACATCAAAATAATTCAGCCGGCAATAATACTGAGGCAAAAGATTGCACTGGCTGACCCCATTCCGGTATTAGAAATACTGGAAAATAAATTAATAAAGGGCTACGATCCTTTGATACTTTCATGCGCATATTTGCTTAAAAACTTAATCTAACTCATCTTTTTTCAAACACCATCGGCGTTAAACTATTACAGGAGTTATTCGTTTTTCCAATTATTACGAAAGGAGAACAGTCATGGCAATCGCAGAAACCGTAAAAAACTATCTGGCTCAAAAAACCATTGATTACACCCTGCCATCTCATCCGCATTCGGGTTCCAGCCACGAGAGCGCCGAAGCATCTCATGTCCGCGAGGATCACATCGCCAAGGGCGTGATCGTTAAGGATGCCTCAGGTTACGCAATGGTGGTCGTCCCTGCCATCCACTATGTCGAGATGAAGCACCTGCGCAAAGAACTCGACCGGGAGCTGGAACTCGTTGACGAAGCCGAATTTTCCAAACTGTTTCCCGACTGCGAACCCGGTGCCGTGCCGCCACTCGGCCCGGCCTATCAGATAGAGACTTTTCTAGATGAAGCGCTAACCACTCTTGCTAATGTCTATTTTGAAGCCGGTGACCATGAACATCTGGTGCATATCAGCGGTGAAGATTTTAAAACATTACTAACCGGTGTTCGGCATGGCCACTACAGCCATGTTGATTAAGGAAGCTTTGATCAAGTTAATCAGAAAATTCCTTAAAGGATAAGGGCATCTCTAAAAACCTGGATTTTTGTTCGAGTTCAAGGCGGATGGATTTTGAGCGTAGTGGCACATGGATGTGGCGTTTACGAACCAAAGGATGGAGCCGCAGTGTATATGCAATTTACCGTTACACGGCCCCGGATCGCAGAAATCCATCCAACGCCGAAATCGGACAAAAAGATGGTTTTTAGAGGTGCCCATAAGAGAAAAAAGCTTTGAAACCTTAATACTAAGGGTTATATTGTAATAGCAGGGTCTAACCTACACAACAACATGAGGGACAGGACAATGCCAAATGAACTCGATCCACGAATTGACCAATGGTATGCCCATTTTGATAAAGGACAGTGTTTTTACGTCGCGGCCATTGACGAAGAACAAAACACTGTTGAAGTACAGCATTTTGATGGAGATTTAGAAGAGTTCAGCCTTGATGAATGGCGTGATCTCCAAATTGTGTTGAGTGAGGAGCCAGAAAATTGGTCAGGTGCTCTCGATATTGCAGAGAATGATGATCTGGGTACCGGAGTAACCGATACCATGCCTGATGACTGGTCTGAGCCAGGTGAGGATTTCAGACATCCCAACATACAAACCCGGCGGTAAACATGGTGCTCATCATTAAGTCCGGGGCGATTGCATATTTTTTCATGTGCTAAGACCCGAATGCCACTTACTTAATAGAGATGCCCTTAAGCAAAAGATAATCACAAAAGCAGGTTCTTCGTAGGTTGGCGCTGAGGCACGAAGCCCAACAATGAAGCCAGAATCAGCAGGCCTGTTGGGCTTCGTGCCTCAGCGCCAACCTACATTACAAAATACACTCATGCCAGGGTGGTTAGTAAAAAAACAAGCTTAAACACATTAAGTAAGCACCATTCTGCTAAGACCCCTTGATTCACCATTAGTATATTAGAAATAATTGCACACTGCTTCGTGTTCATATCCGGGTTAAGTCGTACGCCGTTACCAGCAACTTATATAGCAGGTTAAAGCCCTGTTGTTTGTAATTTATTTAGGGCATTAACCGGCAATATTTCCCTGGATAGAGCATTGAGAGTTTCATCATTCGGCACACCAATACCTAAAGGACAATTTTGAGTATACATTGTGACATGCGGTGGTGGTAATGCTGTTTCTGATTCAATAAACCCGAGAGCCTTTAATTGGTCATAAAATGCTGTTACACCAGGCATTTCAATGAGCAAAATAATGCTGCTCTCAACAACCCCCTCTTCTGAACGTGACAGGATATGTACCGGCCCTGTTTGCTTGAATGACCAGTCAATTTTTTCAAACGTCTTTTTGAGTAACTTATTGATGGTTTGATCCTGTTTTATCCTGTTCAGGATAATCGATCCGATTTCGTTGCCAATCAATGTGACATGCAACTCATCTTTTGCTGTGAAACTTTCACCGTAAACATCAATAGTTTCTTTTGCCAGACAAAAAGGCTCTGGCGGAAGTTTGATAATGACCGCACCCTTTTTAGTAAAACCCGGCCAGCTTATTTTCATTGTTGAACTCTATGTTTTATAACCTGAAATAAAGCTATTCATAGCTTTAGTGTAAACAACATTTTTTATATTTTTTACCACTACCACATGGACAGGGATCATTGCGACCAATGCGTGGTGATTCTCGTCGTACCGTTGAAACAGGCGGTTTAAAATCTTCTCTTCTTTGCAGCCAGTAAGCATGAATAGCCTGCGCGTTTGGAGTGATCGCATTGCGTATGTTTGCTACCTCTTCTTCAGTAGGAAATTTGCTTGCCTGCCAGTTAGTTAATTCGGTAAAACCCTGTATCGGCGCTAATAATATTTGCATTTCCAGACCCGCTGAATCCCATAACGCCTGAGCAAGCGCAACACCGCGCATATAACCCTCGCACCACTCATCAACAATAGTGAACGTTTTGCCTTCAACTTCACGTTCATCAAATAACGGTTGAAACTCTTCTGCAGAATCCATTAATGTCGAAGCGGTAGAATTCATAATATCGATCATCAGCATGATAACTTTTTGAGCTTCTTTTTCACTTTCCCATTCCGGCTCAAAATCACCCCACACCGCAGGCAGCCATTGAGATGGAGGAATAAGACTCGGGCCACTAACAACAGCCGTAAACAGACCATCAAGATCGGAAAGACCCAGAATACCTTCATCCTTGCCTTCAGTATCCGCATTTTCATCAATACGATCCAGCAGAAAATTATCCAGATAATCCAGATCTTCGTCTTTTATATATTGCTGATCAGCAGTCATAATTAGTATTTAGAAGTTGTAATGAATTCATAATTATACTTTAGATTTAAACCTTGATTTTTTTGCATTGCATATTCCTGGTTATGTTAGTCAAATTATTGACCACACGCTTTAGTTAAAATAGACAGATAGGCGTTTCCAAAACAGGGATCAATCTCTGACATCCACTGACAGGTCAAGCTTGAACTAATACACAACAGCGGTACAACATCAATCTCGTAACACCTCTGAATAATCAGACAGCTCTTTTTGTTCTATATCCAGAAGGTAGGCCAGATCAGAAGTTCTGTAGCAGATCTGACCTACCAAATCATCTATATCTTTACTGGAATTCAATCCTTGCTCAAGCGCATAGATAATTGACTGTCTTACACCAAGCCGAAATGATTCCACCGCATTTTCTGCATATACAATTTTTTTCGCAACAAGATAGCTTGATATCAAACCTTTAGCAATATCCTGATCGACTTCAAGCTTTGCAGCAAGATCATCTGCACTACCACCCTTACTCGCTACCTGCTCGATGATTTTAAGTTCATCAGGCATATATTTATCAAACCGGGCATTGATGCCGAGATGATCTGCATAATTGGCATAACTATAAGAAAAAGTTTCAGCTGCCAATAATTGTTGTTTATTCATTTTTGTATATTTCATATTTCCACCCACACTAGCTTGATAGTCTTCAACCTGTAAAATACCTTTAATATGTTCAAGCATAATTTAACAGGACTAAGGCATGACAGACAAGTTTCTAATCAGCCATGACCATCTGGTAAAACTGGCAGGCAAAGCTGCTTTTAACAGGGGGATGAATTATTTCAAGGCCGGTAATGTACTATCGATAAAACAGAAAGCGAACAGGATAAGCGCAGATGTAGATGGCACTGAAATATACCGTGTAAACCTTAAATGGACACATAACCTGCTCGACGGCGCCTGTGACTGCCCGGCCTCAGAAGGATTTGATTTCTGTAAACATTGTGTGGCCGTCGCACTGACCCTGCAGCAAACCCAGACAGAACAGGAGAAATCAATACAGGGTGGTGCAGAAAACCGTATAAAAGCCTACCTGTTTAAGCAGGACAGGGAAAAACTGGCCGACTGGCTGCTCGAGTTAATCGAATCTGAAAGCACCCTCCTTCAGGAGTGGTCGATGCGTGCCGATAACGACCTGGGTTTACTGGATACAAAAGCAATAAAAAGCTGCTAATCATGCCATTCGATATAACGACAAGATAAAATCGTTTTATCAAATGTAGATTACAAAATCAGAGCTGAACAACTGCTGCTCGAATCCACGGCGTTAAATGTTCCAGATCACAGGTATTTGTATCAAACAGCCCCATAAGAAAAGCGTAAGCCACATTTGGTTCAACCGCCAATTTATAACCATTAATACGCAGGAAAACATCCGTCGAGAAAAAAGCAACGCGCTTGTTGCCATCGACAAAGGGATGGTTATTCATGAGTGATTCAAACAGGGCCGCAGCCATTTCAACCAGATCTGAATAATAGCCCGTCTGTGGACGGTAAAGTGCACTTTCCAAAAGCCCCATATCACGCAGCCCGTCTGCACCACCAAAACGCACGATCAACCTGGTGTGCATTTCCAGTACTTCGTCAACACTCAGAAACTGAACAGCGTTACTTTGCAAGTAAGTGTCCTAACTCTTCATTGTCATCCATAGAATCAGCAAAATGATCCAGCACCACGGGTCTTACGCGTCGTCGATGCACATAGTCACTGATTGCTTCAGTGAGTAGTCCTGAGACATTCTGGTGAGATTCTTTTGCCAGCAGTCTGAGTTCTTCCCAGACCTGTGCTTCCACCTTTGAACTGATTTTTATAGTAGCCATAACACTATAATGGTTGACACGTCATGATTTGTCAATACTGAAACTAACCAGGGCATTCCGGGCTGAATAAGAAAGACCAGAAAAAATAAATGAAGTACAGCAAATAGAGGAATAAATTGATGGGTGTCCATGATGATTACTTCATTGATTTCTTCAAAAGCAGTTCTGGCACCGTACAAACAGCACTAGAATCTTTATCTGCCACTCCTACAGATTTTCCCTATTTGTACTAACCAACTATTAAATCTCATATCATGCCTTATAAACCTACTCTAACCCATTGTTTTACATGAGTTCATGAACGCATTTATTTTCGTAAGAATTTTAAATTCTGCCGTTCAGTGCCGAGCTTTCGAGCAAGTTCTGCCGCTGATTTTGAGCCAGATATTAATTTCAGTTTCTCAATTATTTCTTTATTACCAGCACTTTAATTTCTCGTGCCATTATTTGTTTTATCTGTCACGGTATTATTTTTCTAACCTGGTATTTTCAATTGTATCTAAGATAAATTCTACAAATGGGCTAATGTTTTTTTCAACAGATGCCGCTTCAAGAGCAGCCAAATATTCACTTCTAGTTTCCTGTTTTATAACTACCCAATTGTATCCACCAATAATAAATAAAAAGTTCATTAAGAACCTGGCGGTTCTTCCATTGCCATCAAAAAACGGGTGAATATAGCCAAAAAATAAGTGCCCGAGAATTGCTTTTACAACAAACGAATCTTCTTCATCTATACATTCTTTTAAAGCGCTCATGCAATCCATAAGCTGTTCACTTGCAGGTGGCACATGTCTTGATGTTCTAATATAAATTGGGCCTTTTCTGTAACCAGCCAAATCAAACTCACTAATAATACCTGATGTCGCACATGGCTTAAATAAAGACGTATACCACTGAGTAATGCCAACATCGATCAGGTAATTTAAATCTTCCCCATTATATGCTTCTGTTAATGATGCCTTAACATTATTAAACGCATCAAAATAACCTCGTGCTGCAAGTGCATCTTTTATTTCTTTATCGTGCTCAATTGTATCAGGTGACCAATCACCCCTACTTACTTGCTTAATTAGCTCAGGCGTTACCCTGTAACCTTCAATAGATAATGAATTATAGGCATCGCGTACATAAAGCTCGGCAATCATACTCAAAGTTTCATCCAGAGATCTTGAGTAAAAATCAAACGCAGGTTCACATTGAACAAAACCATCAATAATATCCTGTCGCATTTGCTGCCACATTATTCTAACTCTGCCAGCACTAGCCGCTTCTTTCTTTTTGTTTCCTAAAATAACAGGCTCTGTCACAAATGGATCAACAATCTTAATATCTCCAAATACGCCCGTTACAATAGCTTCTAATTTTTTACTTTCAGCTCGCATATCCAGGGCATTAAATGCACCAATAATTCGACCTGCCGAAGCCATGTTTTTCAATCGAAGCAAAGCGCCGGCCAATTTATCAAAATCGACATTCCTTAACGCTACCTGCATACTCACGGGGTTATTTTTAAACGAAGTTGGTGTCGAATTAGCCAGGGCTGCTTCAAGTGGAAAAACATTTATCTCACTATACTCAATCAAATCATCTGGCTTGCTCTTACTGCTAGTGATCAAAAGACTCATGTTATTGGGAAGTTGAATAATATTTTCAGCGCCACCTTTAACAAAGACGACTATTTGAGCAGGCATCGAATTATTATTAGTATGAATATCCAACGATGCTTCGGAGTTCAACCAATAATCATCATTAAAACGAAGAGATAAATATTGTCCAATAAAAGACCATACAGACTCATACCAAAGCACAGACTCACCTGCTTTTTGTACAGATACATCCGCATCAAACAAATACCAGCCTTTAATAATCCTTTTCAAATAACCATTTTTGACAAGCAATGCCTGTTGCTTAGGTTTTATGTTTTTTGAATGGACTATATTTCCAATCGCGCAGTCACTAACCTCAGCGAGTGCTTCAGTAAGATATTGCTGTTCTGTTTTAGCCATTATTCTGATCTGCTTTAATAACTGACATCATTACCAGTTTATCCGCGATTACATTACCAGTTTATTGCGAAACGCACAAACAGTTTATTAAAGATATTAGCCTTATAAATACATCCTAACTAATTGTTTTACATGAGTTCATGAATATAAATAAACGTACAAGACGCACATAATTAAGCTATACTTATACTTATGAATACTAATTCACTTGCCGCCAAAAACACCTTCCTGAAGAAAGATACTTCTGGTAAATCAATTATCCGTAATGTAGCAACATCCACATCGATTGAAACTGGAAAACAGTCAGGCGAGTATGTCACTCGTTGTTCTCATTCCGGGAAGTTTGCTGTAGCGAGAAACCCAAAATCTCAGAAAAAATAAGTTTCATAGGTTCATAGTTGCAACCATGACCTGCGTGAATAGCTTCAATGTAACGATCTTTGTTCTTTTCTACTGGCTCAAAATCTAATGCAGGCATCCCCGCTTGCAACGCCATCACGGTAGCTAATAAACGCCCAAGTCGCCCATTACCTTCCCTAAACGGGTGAATAATGATGAATTCAACATGGCAAACTGCCATAGCTTCTACAAGATCATTTCTTTTAAATTCATTACATGGTGTGTACTTTTGAAGATATTGCTGTTCAAATTTTTCCATGAGAGTTGGCAGTTGTGGGACGGCTGCAAAGGGAAAACCGCCCTTACTCATCGTTACTGTTCGATAGTTACCTGCCCATGCATATATATCTCCCAACCAACGTCGATGCCATTCACATAAATCTTTTGATGTTATCTGTTGATCAATAAGTAGTTCATCAAACAATGCTATCTGAAACTGAATCAAGTGATCAAATTCAGTATTTTCCATTTTCTGAAGTTCTGTGATACCGAGTTTGTTGAGTAAAACTAATTCTTGAGAGCCAGGCTGATATTGCCCCTCTGAATTTCCAGTTATATCGTATCGATCAGTCATCAGAATACAGCACAATGCACAGATTGAGAACAATCCCATGATTGTTGACTGGCCAGACGAAAAGCATCTAACAAAACAGATGTTTCTCCCCAACAATCCAGTGATGTGATTTCATGTTCAGTGGCATGTCGTAATAACGAAAATTCATGAAAAGCATGGTCAGCGATGGTTGGGCCATTACTGTATTTCCAGAGCTGTGAATATAAAGTCGGTATATTGACCTGCTTTGCACAAAGAATTCGCCAGAATCAAGATATGATTTTATCTCGGTAATATAGTTTTCAGAAATGTTACCGGATAATAATATCTCTCGAATTAATGGGTACCACCAACTTCATCACGTAACTGAACAAGCGCCTCTAGCAAAGTCGGCACATCATCGATAATAATACTCCACAGGGTATCATTATCAATACCCAGATAACCGTGGATCAATCTGTTACGCGTTGCAATAATCATGCGCCACGGTATAGCAGGGTTAGCATCTCTGACTTCATCTGGAACATGCATTGCCGCCTCACCGATCAACTCCAGATTACGCAAGGTAGCATCATAATTAAGCTTCGAAGCAACAAATTTATTTTGATCCATATCAGCTGCGTAGCTCAAAACATTCTGCGCAAAATTGATCATATCATCCAGATAAAATCGCCATTCACGTTCAGACATTAATCGCCTCCCGTTCAATAAACGGTCGCAACTCCACTCGCATTGCCTTTTCAGTCACCAGATCAACTGGACGACCCAGCTCATCCTCCAGCATAAACTGCACACCAAAATAACGCGCAGATGTTGCCGGTCCATCAAAAGCAACAACAATATCAATATCACTATCCGGCCCCGCACTATCGCGTACCGTTGAGCCAAACAGCGCCAGACGAGTAACGCCATATTGCCGGACTAATTCAGGTTTGAGTCTGAAAAGAATTTCCAGGGCTTTGCTTTTATTCCTAAATCACTCATACACTGTGTTCATATTTAACAGTACTTTTTGGCAACAGATGCAATCATATACCTAATTCTACAGGTACAGTGATTTGATGCTTTGAATTAAGTTTACCATTCTTAGCTATAAATCTGCTGATGAATTCAATTTCAAGAACAAACATGGACACCCATTGATTTGCCTTAAATGTAGTATATTTTAAGAAAAATATTTGAGGGATCAATTACCTCGTCAAAACAATTCTGGGGACACAATACTTAATTCCATGTTAGAAAAAAGCCAGAGTCGAAGTTAGAAATTGATAATTAAGTATTGTGTCCCCAGAATTATTGTGTCCCCAGAATTGAAGAACTCGCCAGAATCAAGATATGATTTTATCTCTTATCTCAGTAATATAGTTTTCAGAAATGTTACCGGATAATAATATCTGTCAGAAGGCTTTAAAATTATTATAGGTCTGGTTTTACATGCACGATGAAAGGCCTGACCGACCCAGTTGCGTGCTACCTGCCATGGATGGCAGTATCCGAAGAGTGCAGCAATAGCAATAACCCAAAAATAATAAATAGCTTAGGTTACGTACTTAGGTGTAGTATGAACTTCAATATTCAGCCCTAACCGATTACGAAGTATACAAATAATTTTAGTTAAATTATCCATCGTCGGATTCCCTCTTGCAGAAAGCATACGATGCAGACTTTTACTGGGTCTTTCTATCTCAATTGCAAGCGCCTCAAAACCCAGGGTTGCGTTAACTAAATCTCTAAGTACCAAACGAGCAACATCAGGCTCTCCATTTAAAAACAGGGTAATGGCTTCATCGAGAAGTGCCGCAGTAAATACGGGGTCGTTATCGACTCGCTCATTAATCGTATCTTTATAATCTCTGGTGATGCTCATGACCTGTCTCTTTTCTTGCGGGTTTTGTATTCTTTATGAAGCATTTTTGCCTTTTTGATGTCTTGCTGCTGCCTCTTTTTGGTGCCGCCGCCAAGCAAAACAATTAACTCTTTACCGTCTTGTATTAGATATATCCTATATCCGGGATCCCAATCGATTCTATATTCACCGATACCATCAAACCATTTAATATTGGAAGTATTACCTAACTCTATTCTTGCTTTTGCTACAGTTACCTTTGCTGCTGCCTGTGCATTTAAAGTATCAAACCACTTCTTATAAGGGCTTGAACCATCTTCCCTGATGTATTCTAGTATTTTCATTTAGAACAATAGTAACTTATATCTCAAGTTTCGGGGTTCATTATTTTCTGTAAGTAATTGATATTTGCGGGTTATATGGCCTTATATAGACCTAAAGTATAAAACTTGCTTTGATGCTATGTAGAGCTAACTTGTTGATTTTATGGCTATGATCTAATGTTGTTTAGTATCGATAAGCAACTGTTTTAATAAGTTATTTTAAAAGTCAAACAAATGACTTTTTGCCTTTAACCAAGACTTAATAATTATTAAATCAACAAGTTACAGGTTTTTTTAGCTGAAAACGAACTCCGAAACTTGAGTTATTATTTAACCATATCTTGTAATTGATCGAAATTTAATCCCTCCGTCCCCTATTAATCTATAAACCATTTGGGATGGTACGATAATAGACGTAGTTATCAATAGTATCACTCCATAATTAGCTAGGGCATTGGTTAATCAATGATACCCCCGTTCCCGATTGATGATGTCGTGGGAACCGAATTAACGACTATGTAGCAATTTCGTTTATAGTTACCTCGTAAATTGAAGCATATCCATCCAAACCAGTATCAATTAATTTATTATATAACTCATTTAAATCATCAGAAAGATCACTTGCAGCACTCATAGATTTGTTATCACAGTGTTTTAAAGTTGTTGTGTGAGTTTTCTTATCATACATATCAAACCAACAACATAAATATGGTGAAGAAGGAACTTCCCTTTCACTCCAAACAATAAACGGCATCAGATTTAAGCATTTGGAAGTTCCCTTATCGAATAACAAAGCTTCTTCAGCACTAAATTGGTTACCAGCATTAATATCATAAGTATCAATAAATGGCTGAACATCATGAGCAACTCTGAAGTGCCCTTTATAACTATTTTTCTTAAATTTTTCTTTTTCCATGTGGCTGCAAAATCCAAACAATTTTCCATTCATTGAATTCAGAAGATAATTTACTATTAACTTGAGATGTGCATGCGCATCAAAATCCTTTTCTGATAATTTTTCATGTTTATGATTGTTAAAATCACTGATAGCATTATCTAAATCGTCACAACTTTTTGCAAGAAAAGCATAATCCTTGCTAAATAAAGCTTTACTGCCCAATATGTTGAGAGACTTAATAAGTAAATCTTTTAATGGCCCCATTGATCTATGGGTATAACCTTTAACTACACCTTTTAA
>JAFLJY010000006.1 GCA_022712755.1 Gammaproteobacteria bacterium | reverse complement strand
AGCTTACGCGCTGCTGACGCAAACCGTCCGTCCGCATCCAGCCCACGTAATCAAGCCAGAGAACGACCACAATCAGGGAAAATATAAGTGCCGTAAAGTAGTGATACATGAACAGTACGCGTGAGACTCCCGCGAGCGGGGCATAGGCAGCGACAAAACCCACGATCGGTAACCAGAATCTCGGTCTTTGCCGCCCGGGTACGGATGGGGGCATTAAATTCGTCACCCGGGCAAGCATCAAATTGACTAGCACTACAACGAACATCAGGGTTCCGCCCCACCACACGAGCGGATTACCCACCGAGTACATTAGGGCGGCAGAGTCTGACGAATTCCAAAAGAATATGGGGCGTTTCATGAGCGGCCAACTCCACCAGGGACTGCCGTATTGGTGGGGGTCCGGGAGATCGGCGTGAGCCGAAAACATCTGGCCATGGATCTTGACAATATCCGTGACCAGGTTCCCCGTCGGCACGCCCCAGATGTCACCAGGCCCCGGTTTGCTGAGCAGCGAAAAATGGAGTGCCCAGCCCACCAGGTAGACCAGTATCGCACCCGCCAGGAGGAGGCCAGCCTGGCGTAGCATTGGCTTAAACCCCAGCCTGTTCTTGCCTGGCCATACCCGCAGCAGCAGACACAGGCCGATCAGACCCACAATGACGAGGCCGGTGAATTTGGTGCCGACGGCCAGCCCAGCCGCACAACCGGAGAGAAAGCTGAATAGCACCCACTGCCTTGTAGTGGTGGCCTTTTCTGCCGCCAGATACAGGCACAACGCGCCAAAGGTTGCCGCCAGCAGGATGCCATCCAGACTGATGCCCCGGGTGTGTATTGCTAGTGCATTGTCGAACACCAGCAGCAGCCCCCCGAAAAAGGCCGCCGCCTGTGCGGCACCCAGTTGGCGTAACAGAACAAAGATGATGAGTGGCAACAGCGCCCCGGCCAGTGCCGGTGCCAGCCGCATTGGTACCGGTGAAAACTCTCCGAAAGATTCCCCGATATGGTCAAAAGCAACTCCACCCTCAAAACCCAGCAGACGGGCAGTGCCGGCAATTAGCAATTTCGCATGTGGGGGATGAGGATCAAAGAAGTATTCGTGGTTGCAGCAATAGGCCGAGGAAAAACTGCCGAAATGGACTTCGTCGAATACCACACTGCGAGGATGCGACAATCCCACCAGGTGAACGGCGGCACTTAACAGCAGCAGAATGAGCAGTGGCAGTGCATTGGGCCTTGCACGTAGCGCTGCTGACGATTTTTCCAGCCAGCCAGGACGATTCAATGCAGCTTGCGTATTGTTGTTCGAATGCATAAGCATCCTCCGTTACCTGTGGCGTCAAACCTGCTTGCTGCGCCTTGTGCATTGCCATAATTGGTTGGTACGACTTGACTACTGTACTTGTTTTTTTATGTTGCTGCACTAAAATATCACACTGCAGTAATTATAACTGCACCTGTTATATTTAAAACAATCCCTTATCGGGCCATTTTTTTTGTGAAAAACCCACTGCATAAACAATGCGGCACTGTCAATTTTTTAGGCATAGGGGGTCAAGTCACTTGCTTCATAATACTTTTTCATCTAAGCTTTAACTATGCCTAGACCACAACGAATTGAATATGAAAGCGCTTTTTACCATGTGATGAACCGAGGTCGGGGACGACAGATGATATTTCGTGATGAGCGGTATTATCAAGCATTTCTGGATACCCTGGCAGAGGTGCATCAGCGTTTTCACTGTGTGATACACGCATACTGTCTGATGGGGAATCATTACCATTTATTGCTGGAAACTCCTCATGCCAACCTGGGGCGAATCATGCGTCATATTAATGGTGTTTATACTCAGCGGTACAATCGGCTTAAAAAAACGGATGGCCCACTATTTCGGGGCAGGTACAAAGCAATTTTAGTGGATAAAGACGCTTATTTGTTACAGCTGTCACGATATATACATCGTAACCCTGTTGATATGAAGAAGCCGATAGTACGTGATTTACAAAAATATCAGTGGTCTAGTTATCCAGCTTATATCGCCAAAGCGAAGGCGCCAAACTGGCTTTTTCGGGAAATGACTTATCAGATGCTTGGGAGCAGGCAACGATATAAAGGCTACGCTAGCTATGTGTTAAATGGTGTGGATGAGGAAACAGCGCGATATTATCAACGTGCCAATATGGTGGCAATTATTGGGGATAATAATTTTAAGGCATGGGTATATGACGAATTGCTTCCGGAGCTGGAAGCGGAAGAGAAAGGCCAGGTTGTTTTACATGGTATTTCGAAGCAAACTATTGTTAAAGGTGTCGCCAGCCTTTGGAACACAACACCTGACCAACTGACAGCAGTCGTTAAAGGGCCGCAAAAGGGAAATGATGCACGTAAAATCGCGATGTATTTATGTCAGGAATTAGCCGGTGAAAAACTCAAGGATATAGCGGAATTATTTAAACTTAGCCATGCTGGCTCTGTTAGTTTTATTACTCATCAGGTCAGAAAGAAAAAAAGAGAAGATAAATACTTTTCGTCTATAATTAATAAGACGATAAAGAGTATTATGAAGCAAGCATCCTGACCCCTTATGTTGGACCCCTTATGTTGGCTGACCCCTTATGTTGGAGAAAAATGGTGGCATTACTGATGATGAGTATTTCCGGCTGAAGCACAATAAATATGCAAACAATCGTTTCAATATCAAATCTATCCAAGACTTATGCTAGCGGTCACCAGGCGCTGAAAAATTTAAGCCTGGAGATCAAACGGGGCGAAATTCTGGCGTTGCTGGGTCCTAATGGTGCGGGCAAGACTACACTGATTTCGATTATCTGCGGACTGGTTAAAGCCACTGCAGGTTCGGTGACAGTTGATGGGTTTGATAATGTTACAGAATTTCGTAAAACGCGGAGCACTATCGGTCTGGTTCCTCAGGAGTTGACGTTGGGCGCATTTGACAAGGTCATCAACACACTCAGTTTTAGTCGCGGCCTGTTTGGTAAAAAACCGAATTCTGCGTATCTTGAACAGTTACTAAATGATCTGTCTCTCTGGGATAAACGAAATAGCGAGATACTCGCACTTTCAGGTGGCATGAAACGACGAGTACTCATTGCTAAGGCACTCGCGCATGAACCGGATATTCTGTTTCTGGATGAGCCTACGGCCGGTGTTGATGTTGAGCTACGCAAAGATATGTGGGCACTGGTAAAAAAACTGCGTGAATCAGGTGTTACTATTATTCTCACTACTCACTATATTGAGGAAGCCGAAGAGATTGCTGATCGTGTTGGTGTGATCAGTAATGGTGAATTATTGTTGATTGATAATAAGCAGAGCATAATGCATAAGCTGGGTAAAAAACAGATAAGCATTGAGCTAAAAAACACTATTTCAGCTATACCCGACTCTCTATCAAGCTGGTCGCTGGAATTATCGGGTGCAGGTGGTCAACTGACCTACACCTACGATCCGCTCAATTCTGATATCGATATATCAGGTTTGATGGATGCGGTTAAACAGGCGGGTTTGTCTTTGAAAGATATAAATACATCGCAAAGTTCTCTGGAAGAAATATTTGTTAGTCTGGTTAAGAAAAAATCATGAGCATCAATATACAGGCGATCAAAGTTATCTATAAATATGAGATGCTACGCGCATGGGAAACCATGCTGCAAAGTTTCATCTCACCTGTTATATCAACAGCGTTATATTTTGTGGTATTTGGCGCCGCGATCGGCTCGCGCATCCAGGAAATTGAAGGTGTGCCTTATGGTACATTCATCGTGCCCGGACTGTTGATGCTGGCACTGTTAACGCAAAGTATCGCTAATGCCTCGTTTGGAATCTTCTTTCCCAAGTTTACCGGTACCATCTATGAAGTCATGTCAGCACCAATCTCTTATATGGAAATTCTTATCGGTTATGTTGGTGCAGCGGCAACAAAATCACTTATCATTGGTTTTATAATACTTGGAACAGCTGGATTCTTTGTGCCTCTGGAAATTGCACACCCGATTTGGATGCTGAGTTTTTTAATACTCACCTGCATAACTTTCAGCCTTTTTGGATTTATCATCGGCTTATGGGCGAATAACTTTGAAAAACTACAGCTCATCCCGATGCTGGTTATCACGCCGCTGGTTTTTCTGGGAGGCACTTTTTACTCGGTAAGTATGTTGCCGCCTGCCTGGCAAACTGTCACGCTGTTTAATCCTGTGGTTTATCTGATCAGTGGATTTCGCTGGAGTTTTTTTGAAGTGGCTGATGTGAGTGTCGGTATCAGCCTTGCTGTGATATTACTGTTTTTAGCAATTTGTTTGATGATTGTCGGCTGGATGTTTAAAACCGGGTATCGTTTGAAGCAGTAACTGCCGGACATTTGGTGTATAAGCCTGCGTTTTATCTGACAGGCAGTGTCGGCTATGGGATGGCTGTTAACGACACTTAATGGAAGTTATAAGTTGTATGTTTTAAGTTATAAGTTATAAGTTATAAACGTTATTCCATCCTTTTGTTCGAAAACGACACGTCCGTATGCCACTGCTCCACGAATAGTGCTAAAAAAACAAAAGCTTATTTTAACCACAGATAAGAAACTTAATACATACAACTTATAACTTCCATTTCTGACCGAATTCAGCCATTAACCCTATGAGTAAATCAGGCAGGCTTTGTCAGGTTGAGTTTGAGCTACTACACATTAGATAAAAGGATGTTATCTTTATACTCGAATGGTTTTACTTTATTGTAATGACTTTTTATGTTTAATTTTTCAATTATTATTTTTGTTATTGGCTGGGTGTTATGGTTCGTTATCGATAAGCACCCTGTCGCCCTGGGTGTTATGGTGCCTGAGGAATTAGGCTCTATGCTGGAAAATTTTCAGTTGGCATTTGATATGTTATCGGCAGGTTATTTACGTGCATCCTATGTTTTCATCTGGAAGGCACACTATCTCGTTCTTTCTATTGTTTTTGCTTTGTTGGTTTCTGTGGTATATGAGATGGTCTCTACTATTTTTCGACGACATCATCTTCGCCAGTTGATGTGGCCAAATAAATCATCTTCAGACAAACATGAAAAAAAGAATTCCGCTAAAGGGCATCTCTAAAAATTCATGATTGGCATCTTCGCACATGGTAGACTCAATAACTTCGTTGAAAACCTTGCAAATAGCCCACTATTTGCTGCGATCTTCGCCTTGTTCTTGAGCCTGCCAAGTACAAATATGCTCAAACAGAATTATTAGAGATGCCCTAAAGACTGATGGCGGAGAGGCAGGCTTGATTCCTGGTTTTTATTTTTTCAGGAATTTTCTCTAGTATTCATCGTCTAATATTCCTGATCAGCCTGTCGCTTTTGCCTTTTGTATGGCTTGCGTGTGGATTGTATGGTGACGTTTTGCTAATTCTTCTGGTAACTGGCTGACCATGCAGCCATATTTATCCCATTCGATATTAGCTATTTGTAACAAAGCGTCAATTTCAGCTGTATTTCAGCCTTCACAGGTTTCTGTTTCGGCAAGTACTCAAAACACCCAGGCATCTCTGATGATCTTACCTATCAGGGTCATACCGCCTTTGATTTTTTGTTAATACCTACATATTTTTTTTGGTTACGCATATATGATTGCCTGCCTGCTTAATTGGTCACGCATCGTGGTGACTGGAGTCGGTTAACTATCTGTAACTGATTAGATTGTCATGAATAGGTGGTTGGACTGGGGGTTATAAAAATTTTGTGTTCCAGCAAGGTTGTTTTGTTTGTTCTCATAATACTTGACTGTTTTACTAGGTATTAGTAAGATTAACCTACTAAATTAGTCGGGAATACCGAGGTTTTTTTATGCGTTTATCAACCAAAGGGCGTTACAGCGTAACGGCCATGTTAGATCTTGCGATACATGATAAGGCGGGGCCGGTGACACTGGCGGATATTTCGCAGTGTCAGGGCATTTCTTTATCGTATCTGGAACAGCTTTTTGCCTGCCTGCGTAAAAGTGGTCTGGTCAAAGGTGTGCGGGGCCCCGGTGGCGGCTATCGTTTGGCGCGTCCTGCCGCTGAGATTAGTATTGCTGAGATTATTTGCTCTGTTGATGAAACCGTTGATGTTACCCGCTGCAAAGGTGAAGGAAATTGCCAGGGCGGAGACAAGTGTTTAACCCATGAATTGTGGTCGAACTTAAGTAATAGATTACATGATTTTTTATCGGGCATTACCCTGGCGCAATTTGTTGAGCGCCCAGGTATTCCAGAACTGTCCATGCAGCGCGATAAAATGATCGGGCGATTTATATTGGCTAAAAAACAGGCTGCTGCCATTAATAAGGGCGTGTTTGATAATGATAAAAAACAGCATAGTAATGTGCTGGTTAACAAAGTGTTTGCGAGGTAAAGGTTATGGCATACGGTGAAAAAGTTCTAGATCACTACGAGAATCCAAGAAATGTAGGTAGCTTCAAGAACGATGATAATATTGGTACCGGCATGGTCGGTGCGCCTGCCTGTGGTGATGTGATGAAGCTGCAAATTAAAGTTGACAGCAACGGTGTTATCGAAGACGCGGTATTTAAAACGTATGGCTGCGGTAGTGCGATTGCTTCCAGTTCGCTTTTAACTGAATGGGTAAAAGGTAAAACTTTAGATGAAGCAAAAGCCATTAAAAATACGCAGATTGCTGAAGAGTTGGCATTGCCGCCGGTAAAAATCCATTGTTCGGTTCTGGCTGAAGATGCCATCAATGCTGCGATAGATGATTACAGAAAGAAAAATGCATGATATTTAAGTTTTAAGTTATAAGCAAAAACCTAAAACTTACAACTTACAACTTACAACTTACAACTTACAACTTACAACTTACAACTTACAACTTACAACTTACAACTTACAACTTACAACTTACAACTTACAACCCATAACACAAGCTCTTCAGGTATAATACGCGCCTTTATTATTAATTGAGGAATGCCTGTGCTTGAGTCTTATCGTCAACATGTAGCCCAACGCGAAGAAGACGGTTTACCACCGTTAGCACTTGATGCCAATCAGGTTGCTGAGCTGGTTGAATTGATTAAGGTTGCACGTACTAATGACGCGCCTGCAGGTGAAAGTGCTGCTGGTGAAGGTAAATTCTTAATGGATTTATTGGTGAACCGGATTCCGCCGGGTGTTGATCAGGCAGCTTACGTCAAAGCGGCATTTTTAGCAGATGTTGCTAAAGGCGATTGTACATGTGATTTGATTAGTCCGGTTCGTGCTACTGAAATACTGGGCACCATGTTAGGCGGTTATAACATTCAGCCGCTGATCGACTTGCTTGATAATGAAACTATTGCCGATGGGGTGGCCGATGCAGCAGCAACGGCGTTATCACACACATTACTCATCTATGATTCCTTTCACGATGTGGCCGAAAAATCTAAAACCAAACGCTCCGCTGACGCTGCTGCGCGTGTGATTCGTTCATGGGCAGATGCCCAGTGGTTTACTTCCAAACCCGCACTTGCCGAAGAAATTACAGTCACGGTTTATAAAGTACCTGGCGAAACTAATACTGATGATTTGTCCCCTGCGACTGAAGCCTGGAGCCGCCCGGATATTCCATTACACGCCAAATCTATGTTGATCAATACCATGGATAAACCTTTAGAAACCATAACAACTTTAAAAGAAAAAGGTCATACCATTGCTTATGTAGGTGATGTTGTAGGTACCGGTTCTTCGCGTAAATCAGCAATAAATTCCGTGTTATGGCATATGGGAGAAGATATTCCATTTGTGCCAAACAAGCGTCAAGGCGGTGTTGTTTTAGGCGGTAAAATTGCGCCAATATTTTTTAACACGGCAGAAGATTCAGGTGCATTACCGATAGAGTGTGATGTGTCTGCAATGGAAACCGGTGATGTTATTACCATTCGCCCTTATGAAGGTCTGATTGTTAATGAAGCCGGTGAAGAGATTTGCAAGTTTTGTTTGAACCCGGCTACCATGGCGGATGAAGTTCGTGCCAACGGTCGTATTCCCTTAATCATCGGTCGTGGTTTGACTGATCGTGCTCGCAGTTTTTTAAATGAGGACGTATCTGATGTATTCCTGAAACCGCAGGTTGGCAGTGATACTGGAAAAGGTTTTACCCTGGCGCAAAAAGTTGTCGGTCGTGCCTGTGGCGTTGAAGGCATTCGTCCGGGTACATACTGTGAGCCAAAAATGACTACTGTGGGTTCGCAGGACACCACCGGTGCCATGACCCGTGATGAATTAAAAGAACTGGCCTGTTTAGGTTTTTCTGCTGACCTGGTCATGCAGAGTTTCTGTCATACCGCAGCGTATCCCAAACCGGTTGATATTACCCTGCAACACGAATTACCTGATTTTATGCAAACTCGCGCCGGTGTCGCATTGCGTCCGGGTGATGGCATTATTCATTCGTGGCTGAACCGTATGATATTGCCGGATACCGTTGGAACCGGCGGCGATTCACATACCCGTTTTCCAATGGGTATTAGTTTTCCTGCTGGATCGGGACTGGTTGCATTTGGTGCAGCACTCGGTGTGATGCCACTGGATATGCCCGAGTCGGTACTAGTGCGTTTTAAGGGTGAGATGCAGCCGGGTATTACTTTACGCGATCTGGTTAACGCCATTCCTTATGTGGCGATTCAAAAAGGCCTGTTAACGGTTGAGAAGAAGGGCAAGAAAAACGTTTTCAATGGCCGTGTGCTGGAAATTGAAGGGCTACCGAATTTAAAAGTCGAGCAGGCATTTGAATTATCGGATGCGTCAGCAGAGCGTTCGGCAAATGGTTGTACGGTACATCTTGCCAAAGAGCCGATTATTGAATACATAAACTCTAACATTACTTTATTGAAGTGGATGATATCCAATGGCTATGAAGACAAACGTACATTGGAACGCCGTATTGTCGCCATGCAGGAGTGGTTGCAAAACCCTGAGTTAATATCACCTGATGCCGATGCAGAATATGCTGAAATTATCGAAATTGATTTGAATGAAATTAAGGAGCCGATACTGGCGTGTCCGAATGATCCTGATGATGTTAAAACATTATCCGATGTCGCAGGGGTAAATGTTGATGAAGTCTTTATTGGCTCATGCATGACCAATATTGGCCATTATCGTGCGGCAAGCAAAGTACTGGAAACAGTTAAAAGTTTACCAACACGCATGTGGATTGTACCGCCAACAAAAATGGACGAACGTCAGTTAATGCAGGAAGGACATTACAACATCTTTGGTCGTGCCGGCGCACGTACAGAAATTCCGGGTTGTTCACTTTGCATGGGCAACCAGGCTCGTGTTGCAGATAATGCAACGGTGGTTTCCACTTCAACCCGAAACTTCCCAAACCGTTTAGGCGATGGTGCAGATGTTTATCTGGCATCGGCAGAATTAAGTGCAGTAACAGCGACTCTGGGGCATATCCCCAGTGTAGATGAATACATGGATGGGGTTAAAGAGATAGAACCGATGTCAGCAGAAATTTATCGTTATCTCAACTTCCATTTGTTACCAGAGTACATAGACATTGCTGACCAGGTAAAAGTCGAGCTAATCTAGTCGATATGTCGAAGTAAATGCAGAGTTAACAACATGTTAAAAATGCTGGTATTCGTTGCAGTAGGTGGTGCATTTGGCGCGGTAATGCGTTTTTTATCACAGGCAATGATTTATCAATTTGTTGGTAAAACGTTTCCTTATGGCACATTGTTTGTCAATGTGAGTGGCTCGTTTTTAATGGGGCTGCTATCCATTTTTCTAGTGGAAAAATTCAACTTAAGTGCTGAGTGGCATCTGGCGATCTTAGTAGGTATGTTAGGTTCGTTTACCACCTTCTCAACCTTTTCACTGGAAACGCTGGTGTTGTTTGAGCAAGGTGATGTACTAAAAGCAATGACCAATATTTCATTAAGTATTATTTTATGCGTCGGTGCAGTCTGGGTCGGTGCCGTTCTTGCTAAACAGATTGTTTAACCAATGGAAGGCTTACTCAAAGCCAATCAATAATAATTTATAGACTATGTTAAATCCTAAGCTAATTCGCTCTGATATAAAGGCAGTTGCCGAGCAACTTAAAAAAAGAAGTTTTGAACTTGATGTTACTACCTTGGAAAGCCTGGAAAATAAACGCAAGGCATGTCAGGTTGAATCAGAAAATTTACAGAGCCAGCGTAATACTAAATCAAAATCAATTGGTAAAGCAAAAGCGTCTGGCGCAGACATCAAACCTTTGCTTGATGAAGTAGCAGGTTTAGGCGAAAAACTCGATGCTGCAAAATCGGAATTAGCACAAGTACAACAACAAATGGATGCAATAATAATGGGCATTCCTAATTTGTTGCATGAATCAGTACCTTTCGGTAAAGATGAAGGTGATAATGTTGAAATACGTCGCTGGGGTGAACCAAAAACGTTTGATTTTGAAGTAAAAGATCATGTTGCTCTGGGTGAAAAAGGGAATGTGGTTAACCGCTGGTTAGACTTTGAGACAGCCAGCAAATTAACCGGCTCACGTTATGTGGTAATGCATGGACAGATGGCAAAATTGCATCGTGCGTTAATTCAGTTCATGCTCGATGTGCATACCAATGAACATGGTTACACTGAAGTGTATGTGCCTTACATTGTTAATAGCGAAAGTCTAAGGGGCACCGGACAACTGCCCAAGTTTGAGGAAGATTTGTTCTGTGTAGATAAAGAAGCAGGGCACTATTTAATTCCAACAGCTGAAGTACCCGTCACCAATATTGTACGTGATGAAATACTCGACGCCTCACAGTTACCTTTAAAGCTGACCAGTCATACCCCTTGTTTTCGCTCTGAGGCGGGTTCTTACGGTAAAGATACCCGAGGTATGATTCGTCAGCATCAGTTTGATAAAGTTGAAATGGTGCAAATGGTTAGTGCCGATAAAGCATGGGCTACATTAGAAGAATTAACACTTCATGCAGAAGTGATACTACAGAAACTGGAATTGCCCTATCGTACAGTCATTCTATGCAGTGCTGATGTCGGTTTTTCCGCGGCAAAAACCTACGACATCGAAGTTTGGTTGCCGGGACAACAGGCATACCGGGAAATATCATCATGCAGTTGTTTTGGTGATTTCCAGGCAAGAAGAATGCAGGCGCGTTGGCGAAACCCGGAAACGGGCAAGCCTGAATTGTTAAATACAGTAAATGGTTCTGGTCTGGCAATTGGGCGTACCCTGGTTGCAGTTCTCGAAAACTATCAGCAGGAAGATGGCAGTATTTTAATTCCTGATGTATTAAAACCCTATATGGGTGGTTTAGAAAAGCTTTCTTAAAAAATCGTTTATCCACAGATAAACACAGATGAACACAGATTTTTTAATGTTAAGAGACCTTTGTACAAAAAGTGAAAGTTCGAGATGACACTAATGGAAAAAATTTGGCTGCTGAAAACGTCTCAATTTTAAAAAAATCTGTGTTCATCTGTGGATGAAATAGTTTTTTGTTCTAATATCGCATTATTATGCAAAATCTACCAGACAAACTGTACACCGTAGATTCTATTGTTCTGCTCGAACAAATCGCCATCAATCAATTTGGCATCCCCGCCTATGCATTAATGAAACGTGCAGGCGAAGCGGTTTTTAATGTTATTAAAAAAAAATATCCACAGTGTAAAAACATTCTGGTTTTATGTGGTGCGGGTAATAATGCGGGTGATGGTTATGTCGTTGCCAGGCTAGCTAAACAGGCCGCTTATAACGTTTGCGTTATTAGTTTAATCGATGCAGAAACCTTGAAAAACGAAGCTTTACTTGCCTACCAGGACTGGTTAAGTGTCGATGACAACGTTGTTGGTGCTAATAATGTAACGGATAAAGTCTTAATTAATGATGCAGATATTATTGTAGATGCTTTATTAGGAACTGGGCTTAAGCGTGAAGTGACCGGTGAATGGGCACAGTGGGTTAATGCAGTCAATGATTCCATTAAGCCGGTTATTTCAGTTGATATACCTTCTGGTCTGATTGCAGATACTGGCGTGATTTCCGCTCACGCCATTGAAGCAGATGTTACTGTCAGTTTTATTGGTTTAAAGCAGGGTATGTTTACCGCGCAGGGAAAAGATGTTTGCGGTGAAATATTGTTTAATGATCTTGCCGTGCCTGCAGAAGTGTACCTGCAGGTCGAGTGTGATACACGTTTAATAAAAGAAATTGATTATTCATTGCTGCCAATACGAAAAGCCTCATCGCACAAAGGTTGTTTTGGCCATGTATTAATTGTCGGCGGAAATGTTGGTATGCCCGGGGCGGTGATACTGTCGGCTAAAGCCGCACTGCGTACAGGTGCCGGACTGGTCACCATTATTACTGTAAGCGATAATTTAGTTGCGATCAGTAATGCGGTGCCAGAGGCAATGGTTAGAGTCTGTGACATCGGTTCTTTAGCTGAGGTTTTTACCGCGTCTTTTGTAAATAGTGTGACACATATAGCGATTGGAATGGGCTTGGGTACCGGTCTGGGGGAGGATGACTGGTCGTTTGCAGTATTACGTTATTGTGCCAGCTTAAATAAACCGATGTTAGTTGATGCTGATGCATTGAATTTGTTGGCGCAGCAAAACATCACTATTCAATCTCCTCTGGTGGTAACACCGCATCCGGGTGAGGCAGCCAGGTTGTTATCACAGGAAACCTCATTAAGCAGTGTGGACATTCAGCGCAACCGTTTTGATGCAGTAAAAAAATTACACCAGTTGTTTAATAATAGTGAAAGCTGTGTTGTTGTATTAAAAGGTTCAGGCACCCTGATCTTTGACGGGCAAACAATAAAAGTCTGTTCGTTAGGTAATGCGGCAATGGCAGCACCAGGCATGGGTGATGTGTTGAGCGGTATTATCATTGCATTACTGGCGCAGGGCATTACGCATGAAGTTGCGCATAGTATTAAAATCAGCAGCAGCGATGCGGTGCAGTTGGGGGTTTGTTTGCATGCTTCTGCTGCACAATTTGTTATAAAAGGTAAAACACGAGGTTTATTGGCATCAGATGTTATAAATGCATTGCCAAATATTTTACAGTGAAATGAGGCCGGTCATAGCTGATCTGTAGGTCGGGTTAGCAGAGCGTAACCCGACAATTACACTGCCGAGTTACGGCAAAAAAGCGCCTAACACGACCTACAGATTAGATAACTAAACAGGTAAATTAGTGAATAAACAAATTTTTCTGGCAGATGAATTACAGCAGATTGCTTTAGCCAAAAAAGTTGCAAAGCATCTTAATTCGTCATTTATTTTGCTGCTAAAAGGCGACCTTGGTGTAGGCAAAACAACCTTTGCCAGAGGTTTTATCCATGCCAGTGGTTTTGATGGTGTGGTTAAAAGCCCGACCTATACTCTGGTTGAACCATACCCGATTAGCCACAATCGTACCTGTTACCACTTTGATCTGTATCGTATAGCGCATCCAGAAGAGCTGGAATTCATTGGTGCGCGTGATTATTTTAACGATAAAGATGTCTGTTTAGTGGAGTGGCCAGAAAAAGCAGAGGGGTTTTTACCTCCTGCTGACTGGGTTTGTACATTTAGTCATCATAATCAAGGAAGAAATTTATTTATTTCTGCACTAAGCAATAAAGGTAAAGACTTGATGTTACAGACCTTTTCTAAAACTGATTAGAGGAAAGTGCTGTATCTATATAAAAAATAATGAAAAAATGCTTGCATTATTTTATAATTTTGCCACAATAGCTTTACGTTAAGTTGAGATTCACTTAACTTAACGCTGAATTGACCTGGGTTAAATTACCTGGGTCGCATTAATAAAGGCAGAGGCACGATGACAGTATTCCCATGCATGGATTTTCATAGTATTGATAATCAACGTATGGGTCATCAATAAAAATGGCAACAGATCGTCGAAAATTTTTAAAAAGTTTAGCCGGGTTCAGCACTCTGGCTGCTTCTGCTGTGCCCGGCGCTGCATTGGCAAGTTCATCTGGCGCCCGGATACAGGATATTCGCCTTTCTAAAAACAAAGGTTATGTTCGTCTGGTGTTTGATCTGGATGGTATCGCCGATCATTCAGTATTCGCCCTGCATAAACCTGAGCGTGTGGTGCTTGATATTAAAAACGCAAAAATGCCGCATGGTATGGTCGATCGAGTACATGCCGGCGTTAACGGCAACGCTCTGATTCGCGGTATACGAAGCGGAGTCCGTAATAAAAATGATTTACGCGTGGTGTTTGATTTAAGCGAATCGGTGAGGCCACGTAGTTTTCTACTCTCGCCTTCTGGAAAATCCGGGCATCGCCTGGTCATTGATCTGCATGACAGTAAAAAACCGGTCAAGAAATCTGCCAGCATAAAAAAATCCCGTAAACGAGACGTTATCATTGCCATTGATGCCGGTCATGGTGGTAGAGATCCGGGTGCCATAGGGCGTTCTGGTACTCATGAGAAAACCGTTACCTTGCAAATTGCCAAACGCCTTGAGAAACAAATTAATCAGCAACGAGGCATGAAAGCCGTTCTTATTCGTAAAAACGATCGTTTTATGCGGCTGCGTGAGCGCATACAAAAAGCGCGCGATTATAATGCTGACATGATGATTTCATTACATGCCAACTCATTCCCTGATCCACGTGCACGAGGTTCTTCTATTTTTGCTTTGTCCATGGATGGTGCCAGCTCAGAAAGAGCAAGAATGTTAGCGAAACAGGAAAATGCAGCAGACCTGTTATTTGGTGATGTCGATGTAGCCGTTGACGACAAAATGGTGAATGAAGTTTTGTTTGATTTATCACTTACCGGCACTATTGAATCCAGTCTGGATATTGGCAGCGAAATTATTACCCAGATTAAAACGGTAAACCGTGTACACAAGAAAAAAGTTCAACAGGCAGGGTTCGCTGTATTAAAAGCACCGAATATACCTTCGGTTTTGCTGGAAACTGCCTTTATTTCAAACCCAAGAGAAGAAAAAAGTTTACGCAGTTCATCTCATCAGCAGAAACTGGCAAAAGCCATTACGCGTGGCGTGAATAAATATTTTGCACGTAAAGCACCGCCAGGAACCTGGTTGGCTGCTTCAGAAGGAGAGGTTTTTGTAAATAAGGGTGATGATGTTAAAACGATCGCAAAATATAATAATGTAAAAGAAGAAGATTTGCGTGCGCGAAATGCGTTGTATGCTGATAACCTGATGGCAGGACAGGTGATGAAAATTCCCGTGAGTTAAAATGATATAACTATAATAATAAAAATGCTTACGGAAAGCTGCCAATGACCCTTTAACAGGGTCATTTTTTTTGTAAAATTTATTGTCCCAGCCTACGGACTGTTCAGTTGATGGAGTTTGTTGAGATTCTACAAGTTAAGGGCACCTCTATTAATTGCTTGCGCTCTCTGCGTGACCTGAAGCACGCAAGCAATTAATAGAGGTGCCCTTAATATCGAGTTTCCCCAATATCTTAAATTCAAGTATCGGCATTAAATGGAAAACCTTAAGCCTTGAAAAAATATTTTTGAAATTTTTTTCTGAAATAGTGCAGATCTGGTCAAAATTTGATCTGAAAAGACAGGTGTTTTACAAAATAAACTTGTTTAGAAAGTGATAGGCAGAATAAAAAAAAGTTTGAAAACCATTGTTCTAATGGGCTTTTTCAGCCACTTAGTTTGATTTTATGATGATTATAGAGAAAAGAGAATGGTTTTGCTTCCTGGATAACAGTAAATTGCACTGTTTTTTTTAAATGTCGATGAAGTAACAAATTTGTCAGCTTTTGACATAAAAAATAATCATTATTTTATTGATTTTTCTTTGATATTCACTGACTTAGCGTCTAAATTATATCGTATTACAAAAGTTTACAAATTAATAATAAAAACAAAAATAAAAATAATAAAAATAGCCACTATATCCTCCCCCCGATAAGTGCTGTTGTTTTCAGTTTGCCAGGTGACAAAAGCGTCACAGCAACAGAAACATTAAATGATAAAAAATTCTTAGTTGATACTTTGAAGTGCCCCGAATCAGGGCGTTTAATTATGAATTTTTTTATCAGTAAAAATCGGGCAAAAAACGTTGAAGCATTTTAGTCATCCCCTCACAAAACAAATTTTTAATATCTTTATGATGTTAAATATTTTCTTTTCTGTATCAATAAGGATCATAGTCGCTAAGCAACAGATGGTTGTAAAAAACGCCATGGGTTATTTTGTAGCGCAGACGCCGGTGGCTAGCATTGTATTTTTGAGTTCATTGCTCGTTTCAACAAATGCGTTTTCAGCTGCAGGCGATTCAATTAACGCTACCGCAACGATTAATTATTTAGTTGGTGGAGTCACTGCAACAAGTAACGCATCTGCCGAATTTACTGAAGACCGAAAAATAAACTTTGTGGTAACAGAATTAGATGGTGGCTCAGCTCTTCCTGTTGTTAGCACTATGAGCAATGCAGTCATGCAATTTGCTATTACAAATACCGGTAATGATACGCATGATTTTTTAATTACCGCTGTTGATACCTCACCAAACCCTTATACATTACCGGCTGATAGTTTTGATGTTTTGCCCGGAACCATACGAACCTTTGTTGAAAGCGGTGTGACACCCGGATATCAGACAACAGAAGATACCACTGTATTTGTTGATGAATTAAGCCCAAACAGTCAACAGGTTGTTTATGTATTAACAAATATGCCAGCACTGGTTGAAAATGACGTTGCCGCTATTGCGTTAATTGCACAAGTTGCAGAAGGGGGTGTTAGTGGTGTTGAAGGCGCTTTTATCAATACAGATGATAATGGACGCATAAGTCCTGCTGGTACTTTTAGTAATGGCTCAACAACTGTTCCAGCAGGTGTTCCCGTTTTTAATTCAGATGCGCCATCAGCTATGGACAGTGTTTTTAATGATCCTGCTGGTGCAAACACAGAAGATGTAAGCACTGATTTTGATAATGGTTTCAAAAGGGATGTTGCCGGTAATGGTCAACATTCTGATGCAGGTGCATATCAGGCCATGTCTCCAGTCACTATTAACAAAACAGTAACAGTAATAGATACCCTGGGTGGGTCAGACCCACACGCAGGTGCCACTTTACGTTATCAGTTAGATGTCAGTGTGGTTGGAAATATAGCAGTTAATAATTTGATTATTTCTGATGTTATTCCAGACAACACAACTTATAGCGATGCGTCGATTCGATTGAATGGTGTTGCACAAACGGACGCAAATGATATGCCCACAGATTATTCCCATGCCCGGCTATCTGATGCTGATATTTTTACTAAACCCGTGTTGAGCATTGAGATTGATTTAAGTCAGGGTGGCTCAGTGGCAGTCGTGCCCGGTTCAACAAATACAATTACTTTTGAAGTAACAATAAACTGAGGAAAGAAATGAACATAAATACACAAAGACAACTACTAGCAACCGTGATTTTGATTTTTGCTTTTTCATTGCAAGTTTCAACAAATGCTCATGCTGAAGATGGCGCAATTCGTTTTAGTAATAATGCGTTCAAACAGGTTATTTCCAAAGCGGCAGACGATTCAGTGCAATACGATTATGTTGAGCCGGGTCTGGTGTTACCAAAGGATGTGATTTTGTATGAAATTATTTTTGAAAATATCAGTAAGCAGGAAATTTCAAACATTGTTATCAATAACCCAATTGCAAATAACTCGGTATATCGTGGTGATTCTGCGACAGGTGATGCATCCACAATTACCTTTTCAGTAGATGGTAAAAACTTTGCCGCAGCCAAAACATTAACGGTAAAAGATAAAACCGGTAACAGTCGGCAGGCAAAACCGGAAGACTATACGGCGATACGTTGGGTTTATAACAATGTTTTGAAGCCTGGTGAGAAAGGCAAGGTTACTTATAAGACAACGATTAAATAAAAGTTATATGTTTAAAGTTTTAAGTAAAAAGTTAATAACATAAAACATAAAGATATTTATGCAAAGTTTAAATCGACAATTTGACAGTAAATCATGGCTTATTCTGATTGAGCCAGTTGTTTTCTCGTTCCCACGCTCCCGCGTGGGAATGCGTACCGATGCTAACTCAGATTCCGTATGCATTCCCACGCGGGAGCGTGGGAACGAGAAAAACAAGGAAAAAATGTCAGGCTTTGCTCAAGTGCACAGCAGGGACGGGCCGATTATCTTCCATACGCAAGACGGGTTGCAAAATGTTACCGGCCCGTCAGGTGGAACTGGACCGCCACAATGGTTAAGTGATCTAGATCCACCGAAAACAACAGACCCGCCGAAGGCATGGCTGGTTAGAAAAAAATGCTAAAGAAGTCTTGAAAAAAACAAGAGTCTTTAGAAAAAACAAAAGGGAAAAAGTAAACATTAAAAATCTTATAGAGATTTAATTTAATAGAGGTAAACATAATGAAAACAAGTAAACGAAACAGGCTATTAGGCCTGGCATTAACAGGCGGCTTTAGTCTGTTTGGTGCGTCAGGAGCATTTGCTGCGGCAGGTGATGTCATCTCAAATACCGCTACATTGGGGTACTCTGTTGGTGGTACAGCGCAAACTGGGATTGAGTCAGGTACAGGTGCTGGTAACTCAATACCAGGTGCGGGTAATGGTACGGCAACGACCTTTATGGAAGACCGTTTGATTAACTTTAATGTCGTGCGAGGTGGCGCAACGGGTACGGCTGTACCGGGTGGAACATTACAGTCTGTTCAATATACCTTGACTAATACTGGTAATGGCAGTCAGGGTTTTCTGTTGAAGGGTTTGAACAATGCTGATGGTACTGCTGATCCATGGGGAGGCACAAATGATGAATTTGATGCAACAGCTGTGCAGACTTTTGTTGAGAGTGGTGTAACGGGAGGTTTTCAGCCAGCTGAAGATACTGCCGCTTTTGTTGCTACGTTAGCGGGTGCTGATTCAGTGGATGTTTATGTTGTCTCTACAATCCCATTAGTCGATACTGGTGGTGCGCCTTTAGTTAATGCCAACGTTGCGGTAATGACTTTGGTAGCGCAGGCGGCAATTCCAGCTAGCACAGGTATCGCAGGTGATGCGGTTGTTGCTGATGATAATGGCAATGCTAGTCCAGGTGGTACTGGTTTTACCAATGGCACAGCAGATGTAACAGCAGGTGTTGCTGCAACTATTGCTGATGATCCGGCTACTGAGCAGATTGTGTTTAATGATGCTGATGGCACACAGGCCGGCACAGGTGTTGCAGATATAGTGAAAAATGCACAGCATTCAGATGATAGTTCTTACACTATTCAGTCCGCCGCATTAACAGTTGCCAAAGTTTCGTCTGCATTATGGGATTTTGTGAATCTGAATGTTAGTCCAAAATCGATTCCAGGTGGCTCTGTTATTCGTTATACGGTAACTGTAACCAATGCTGCGGGTGCGGCAGATGCTACATTAACATCAATTATTGATGACTTGCCATTATCATTAGATGCGCAGTTTGGTGATGGTAACGCAGCAAATGCACCAGTATCCGGTGCAAATAATGTACGTATTACAGATGGTTTGGGTGCGGTAGTTTTCTGTCAAGCAGATGCGGGTGATACTACACCGGTAGATGGTTGTGATAGTGCTTTCGGTGGTACAGCTAATAGGCTAAGTGTTGATTTATCTGCAGTTGCTGGTATTACAAATGTATTACAAGCAACACAAACTCTTACTATTGAGTTTGATGTAGTACTACCTTAATCACGGAAGATTAGCAGAGTCATGTTGCTATTAATGCTACATACTGTACAAACCTGCTTTGGTTTTATAACCAAAGCAGGTGCTGCGGTGTGTGCGTTTTTTGTTTCTGGCTTTTGTCAAAAATGTGTACAAAAAGAGATGAACTGTGTGAGAAGTCACGCAATTCATCTTCCAGAAACTGTTCAACAAGATACCCGTGTTAGCTGTTATAAAAACGCGAGCCGTTTCTGGAAGATGTTTTTACATCTGGTAACCCGTTTTATTTTATTTGTAGGTTTGTTATCAATAACAATGAATGCGCAGGCAATAACCCCCCCCGGCACAGCCATTGATAATACTGCGTCAGCAGCATTTGTTTTTTCCGGCACTGCCAGCTCTGTAAACAGTAATACCCAAACTATTGTTTCAACAATAATACAAACACCTTCATCAATCAGTCTTTTCCAGTTTGATGCTACCGCTAGCAGTGCATTTACTCCGACAGTAGTAACACAACATGCCACCAGTGGATCACCAGGCAGTGGTTTTGTGGTTTCAGCTGACCCTGCCGTACCGTTTATCGGTGGGGCTATTTCGTTAGTGGCAAGCGATCCCCAGCCATTAAATCCGGTTAGTTTGTACACTACGGGTGAACCTGTATTTGTTCAGGTAGATGATCAGGATCAAAACCTTAATCCCGCTATACTGGAAACGGTTAAGGTGGTTGTTACCAGTTCTACCGGTGATCTGGAAGAAATAATGTTAACCGAAACCGGTATTGATACCGGTGTATTCATTGGTTATGTGCAGTCATCATCAACACCGGCATCACATTATGATGGTATCCTGACCCTGGGCGAAGAAAGCAATGTCACCGTACAATATACCGATCAGTATGACCCGGCAGATACCAGCACCGGTGGTTCACTGGTGGATCCATTTGGTGTGCTCTTCAGCAGTGTTGATGGCACATTGTTAGACGGTGCGGTTGTTAGCATTCTCGATTCAACAGGTAACCCGGCATCCGTGTTTGGTGATGATGGTGTTAGTGTCTATCCGGCAACCATAGTCAGCGGTGGCAGTGCCACAGACAGTGGCGGAACAATCTATAACTTCCCGGCAGGTGGATATCGTTTTCCGCGTTTGGCTCCGGGTGATTATCAAATGGTGGTAACTCCACCTACAGGTTTTGACGGCCCTTCTGCTGCTAATGTTGCTGACCTGCAAACATTGCCGGGTGCACCTTATGCTATTGATGTGAATGCTTCATTTGCAGCGGTGTTTACACTGGTTGTTGGCCCGCCATTACATGTTGATATACCTCTGGATGCTTTAACATCTTATTTGGTTATTGATAAAGTCGCGTCAAAAGACACCGCAGCGGTTGGTGACTTCGTGCAGTACTCATTAACCCTGAGTAATATTGATACCAATACCACGGCAAGTAATGTTGTCATCACTGATACCTTGCCCATTGGTTTGCGTTATCAGTCTGCCTCTGTTCGTTATGATGGTGCGCCAGCTTCCGCACCACAAATTTCTACTGATGGACGTACGCTTAAATTTTCAGTCGCGATGCTTTTGCCGGGTAGTTCGTTACAGCTCAAGTATGTCACTGAATTAACTGTAGGCACACAATTGGGTAAAGCGGTAAACAGCGTTATTGCCATCGATGATCGTGGTACACAATCCAATACCGCAGTAGCCGGCATAACCGTTACTGAAGATTTATTTGCCAGCAGAAGTTTTATTGCCGGTCGAGTCATTATTGGTGAGTGTGATGAGGATGGCGCACGAATGAATCCCGGTCTGCCATCAGTTCGTGTGTTTATGCAAGACGGTACTTATGCGGCTACCGATGAAAATGGTCGCTTCCATTTTGAAGGCATAAAACCCGGAACACATGTTGTGCAGGTGGATACGGCAAGCATTCCGGATAATCTTGAAATTATTGACTGTGTAAAAAACACCCGTTTTGCCGGTACGCCATATTCTCAATTTGTTGATGTTCAGGGTGGCACATTATGGCGCACCGATTTTTATGTGCGCGAGAAAGAACTTATTAGTGATAGTGCAACATTACTTATTAAAAGTGAATTAAACATAGAGAATATTAAATATACGATTGAAATGTCTAATGGTGAAATTCCTGTAAACAATTATCGTTTGATTATTAATCTGCCTGATGGTATTGAGTATGATTTGGGTAGCAGTGTGCTTGATGCTGAAGCCATTGACGATCCTTATGTGAATGAAAATGTCATTGTTTACCGTTTTGGTGATTTAGGCAGTAACTGGAAAAAACAGCTTAAGTTCCGTGGACGTATTAAAGAGAAGGCTGACGGTGAGCTTGTTACTACTGCCTTTATTATTTTAAATACGGAGCTGAAGAAAAATAGTCGTTCAACGCCCATTAAAAATAAACTGCAGGTCAGTCGCGTACGGGAAGAAGGCAAGTCAGCTATTTATCAGGCCTATTTTCAGCCATTAGGAACACAACTTTCCACTATAAGTAAGAACGGTATCCGTGAAGCCATTAATAACCTGGGCGAAGTTGATATTACACATAACGAAGTAACAGGTTATTCAGATGCTGCCGCAGTAAAACGAAGAAGCATCTGGTTGTACCAGGGTAATACCGCCTTGTCTAAAGCCAGAGCTAAAGTTGTTGCTGATTTCCTTATCAACGAATTAAATGTTGCAGAAAAAAATATTGTTATCAAAGGGGCAGGGATTACAAATCCGGTGGCAGTTAATGATACTGTACAGGGCCGTTCTTTAAACCGCCGTGCCGAACTGGTAGTAACAACCAGTGAAATCGTTGCACCGGGTAATGTTGAACTGGTTACATCAACAAGTGAAGTCAGTGAAATTGTCTTACAAGGTCAGCCTGAATTTAAGCTTGAAAAATTAATAGAAGCACCACCTGTAACCGAGCAGCAGGACATCAGCACCTTTGATGAGTTCTGGATAAAAGAGGCAACACCAGGTTATGAATGGTTGATGCCAGATGTTAATTACACCCCCTTTTCACCTTCGGTCAATATAGCCATTAAACACAAACCCGGTGACAAGTTTGAAATGTTGTTTAATGGTGAGCGATTAAATCCATTATTCTATTTTGGCATGATAAAAAATAAAGCCAATACCGTTGCACGCAGTTACTGGCAGGGTGTGCATTTGAATAATGGTAATAATAAATTTGAATTTATTGTAAAAGATAAAACTGGCAAAGTGCTGAAAAAGCTAAGCCGTAATGTAATTTATGCCGGTATTCCAGTAAGAGCTGAGCTGGCTGAAGAATACTCACGACTAATTGCCGATGGTCGTAACGTTCCTGTTGTTGCTATTCGTGTTTATGATAAAAACGGGTATTTTGCGCGTCCAGGTTCACGCGGTAAATTCACTCTGTCTGAGCCTTATCTTTCACAAAAAACGGTTGAAGCTTTTCAGGTGAATCGTTTGTCAGGTTTAAACCGTGAAGAGCCTGAATACATTGTTGGTCAAAATGGTATCGCTTATATTGTATTAGAACCGACCACCATCACTGGCAAACTTGAAATTGATCTGCCATTTTCCGGCCGTAAAAAATCACGCTTACAAACCTGGATTCAACCGGAAGTGCGTGACTGGATTATGGTTGGTTTGGCCGAGGGTACGGTCGGTTATAACACGGTGTCTGGCAATAAAGAAGCACTGAGTGCGGCTGATATAAATGATGAATTTTATAGCGATGGAAAAATTGCTTTCTATGCGAAAGGAAGAGTGAAGGGTGACTGGTTATTAACTACAGCTTACGATACATCAAAACGAAGCCTGGCTGGCGATAACCGTGTTAATCAGTTGATTGATCCCAATACTTATTACACCATTTATGGTGATAACTCCCGCCAACGCCATGATGCTTCCAGTGCTGAAAAACTTTATATAAAAATAGAGCGCAGTCAGTTTTATGCTTTGTTTGGTGATATGGATACTGGCTTAACCGTTACTGAGTTATCTAAATTTAATCGTCGTATGACAGGCGTTAAATCTGAATATGATGATGGAAAAATTTCTTATACCGCTTTTGCAGCAGAAAATATAAACAACTTTATTAAGGATGAAATTCAGGGCGAGGGTATTTCCGGACTGTATCGTTTAACGGGTAACAACATCGTCATCAACAGTGACAACATTGTTATTGAAACACGCGACCGCTTCCGCAGTGAAATTATCATTAACACAGAAACCATGCGACGTTATCTTGATTACAGCATTGACTATACCGATGGCACTATTTTCTTCCGCCGTCCGATTGCCAGTCGTGATGAAAACTTTAATCCGATATTTATCGTTGCCGATTATGAAGTCGAAAGCCCTGTTAAAGGTGATATTACTGCAGGTGGTCGCATGGCCATTAAATTAAAAGAGGGAAAAGTTGAACTTGGTGCTACCCTGGTGCATGATGCAAGTTACCTCAACGAAGGTGATTTAATTGGTGTTGATGCGCGTATTGAAATTGATAATAAAACCGAAGTCAGGTTAGAAGCGGCAACAACCGATGTGACTTCAGCAGGTCAAGATTTAACCGGCTCTGCCTGGTCTGCAGAAATCGTACATGGTGGTGACAATCTTAAACTGCGTGCCTACGCAAAACAGCAGGATACTGATTTTGGTTTAGGTCAACAATCTATCAGCCAGTCAGGTACGCGAAAATACGGTGCTGAAGCAAATTATCGTTTAACACAGCAAACAGCAATCGACGGTGTGATATACCACGAAGACGTTTTAAGCAGCGGCGCAGATAGAAATGTTGCCGAAGCCAATGTTATTTATAACAAACGCGATTACACTTTAAATGCAGGATTACGAATTGCCCGTGATACCGATGCGTTGGGTTTAAGCAATGATTCAAATTTATTGTTATTAGGCGCAAGTAAAAGTCTATTACAGGATACCGTTAAATTACGCGGTTCGGCAGAAATAGCCATTGATTCAAAAAATGAAAATGTTGATTACCCATCACGTTATATTATTGGCGCCGATTATTTTGTTACGCCGAAGATCAATTTATTCGCAGAAAACGAATGGACCATGGGCAGCGATCAGGATACCCAAATGACACGCGCCGGTGTGCGCTCAACGCCATGGACAAATGCACAACTTAATACCGCAGTTAATCAGGAAGTCAATGAAAACGGCATTCGTTCCTTTGCTACTTTAGGTCTGACACAATCTTTCCCGATTAATAAACGCTGGTCTGGTGATATTGCTTTTGATCGTTCGCAAACAATGCGTACACCTGGCGGCACTCCCTTTAATCCCAATGTGCCAATCGCACAGGGCACAGCCAATAATGACTTTACTGCACTTTCTGTAGGTACAACTTATAATGCACGAAGTTATACAGTCAATAATCGTATTGAATACCGCACTGCTGACCTGGAAGATAAAGTTGGCGCTATTATTAACTGGGAAAGAAATTTAAAAGGTGGTGTTGCTTATTCGGCAACAACAAAGTTATTTAAAACGCAGCGCACAGACAACAGTGAAATACTGGATGGCGATATTCGTTTTTCTGTTGCCTACCGACCATTACAGTCTCGCTGGATAGTATTAAATCGTCTTGATTTCAAATTTGATTCAACAACCGATCTTCTCGGGTTAAAAACTCGTCAACGTAAACTAATTGAAAACCTGACAGCTAACTTCCTCATTGATAACAGAAATCAACTGGCGTTTAACTTTGGTTTGAAATATGTTATTGATAATTTTGATACTGCTGAATTCAAAGGTGTTACCGCTTTATTAGGCAGTGAATACCGCCATGATATCAGCGATATCTTTGATGTTGGCGTGCATGCGCATACCCATTATTCAGCAAACTCGGACGTATATAAATATTCAACGGGTGTGTCAGCAGGCTGGAACATGACGCGTAACATCTGGCTAAGCATCGGTTATAACTTTGATGGTTTTGAAGACAGTGACTTCACTGCAGCCGGTTATACCGCAAACGGCCCTTATATTCGTTTCCGCATGAAGTTTGATCAGGGTACGGCCGAGCAGATACAGAGTTGGTTGAACTAGTTTTTATAAGTTTGCAGTTGTATGTTGTATGTTTTAAGTTAACAACATGAAAACCCATCGCCTGTTTTTCGCGCTCTGGCCTTCTGCACAGGTCAGGCATTCTATTGTTGAAACCTTCTCTCAACTTCCTCCGCCTGTTAAGGGGCGTTTTATGCAAGCGCATAATTTGCATGTGACTTTACATTTTATCGGTTCTGTCACAGAAGATACAAGAAAATGTCTGCATGTTGCCGCACAAGGTCTTGCCGCGCAAGGTGGTATCAGAGGCTTTGAGTTTGATCTGAATTGCTATGGTCATTTTTCAAAGGCTAAAATCCTGTGGATGGGAATGCAGAATATTCCGACTGAACTTTTTCAATTACAAAAAAATCTTGGTGTGGCTTTATCAGAGTGTGGATACCAATGTGATAAACGAGACTATAACCCTCATGCTACTTTGATGCGTAAATCCACAAAACCGATTATGGGTCAGCAAAAATTTTCTATCCCCTGGGCGGTTGATGAACTTGTATTGGTGGAATCAATACCGGGCGATTCGGGTGTGAATTATCGAGTTATAGAAAGATATGCAATGCCATAACCGAACTGGCTGCGTTTCATTTTATGTGTGGCGTAACTCCGTAGGTTGGGTTAGCGATAGCGTAACCCAACAAAGCCGGTGCATCTAAGTGTTGGGTTACGCTGCCGCTAACCCAACCTACGGGCTAATCAAAAACATTTTGCATATATCGTTGCTGTAAAAATACGATAAACTAAACAGCATGACAACAAACAAACGAATTCAACCCATGCCAGTACAACTGGTTAATCAAATTGCCGCTGGCGAAGTGGTCGAGCGCCCGGCGGCTGTGGTGAAAGAGTTACTGGAAAACGCCCTGGATGCCGGCGCCACCAAAATAACCATCGACATAGAACAAGGCGGCACAAAACTTATTCGCATAAGTGACAATGGGTCTGGTATACATAAAGATGATCTGGTGTTGTCGCTGTCTCCCCATGCCACCAGTAAAATCCGCAATATTGATGACCTGGAAGAAGTAAGCAGTTTAGGGTTTCGTGGTGAAGCTTTGCCGAGTATTGCCTCCGTTAGTCATTTGCAACTCACATCCTGCTGGCAGGGTGGTGATGAAACCTGGCAACTGACAATGAATAATAGCAAGGCCAGTGACATAACCCCGGCAGCAAATAAACAGGGCACCACCATTGAGGTGCGTGATTTGTTTTTTAATGTGCCTGCCAGGCGCAAGTTTCTACGCACCGAAAAAACCGAGTTCTCCCATCTTGAGACGATAGTAAAACGTATTTCACTCAGCCGATTTGATGTTGATATATCACTGCGGCACAACCAGCGTGTAGTCAAAGCGTTACGCGGTGCGACTAACCGTTTGCAGCAGGAAAAGCGCATTGCTGAAATTCTCGGGCCGGCATTTATTGAACAGGCCGCACACATGGATTTTGCCTATGAAGGATTACGTCTGTGGGGCTGGATAGCCCAGCCGACATTTTCCCGCAGTCAGGCAGATATGCAATATTTTTATGTTAATGGACGTGTGGTAAAAGACCGCCTGGTGACACATGCTGTACGTCAGGCATACGCCGATGTTTTATTTCATGGTCGGCATCCGGCTTATGTGCTGTTTTTTGAGTGCGACCCAAAGATGGTTGATGTGAACGCCCATCCGGGAAAACACGAAGTGCGTTTCAGGCAAGGTCGGCAGGTGCACGATTTTTTATTTCGTGCCATACACAAAAGTCTGGCGGAAGTCATCAGCAGTGTAACCGGTTCACATGATTTGCATCACTTCTCGAATTCGACCGAGACACAACAAACAACCGGTTCAACAAACTCACCGTCTGGCTTACACTCGAGTCAGCTCTTGCAGATGTCATCACAGTCATCCATGCCATTTGCCGTTGCTGAGCAACGACGAGCTTATGCAGAGTTTGCACCATCTGCACCTGCATTAAACGTACCATCCACAGCTTTTCTCTCAGATGTAACCGAAGCAGCCATAACTTCGACAGAAGCACAGGACATGCCACCCCTCGGTTTTGCCCGCGCACAACTGCATGGCATATATATCCTGGCAGAGAACGCGCAGGGCATGGTGCTGGTTGATATGCACGCAGCGCATGAACGCATCACCTATGAACGACTGAAAACGGCACGTCAGGGTGAGGGCATTAAGTCGCAGCCACTACTGGTGCCGATAACCATAGCGGTGAGCAGCAAAGAAGCACAACTGGTGGAAGACCAGACAGAAGTATTTAGTGAGTTGGGTTTTGAAATTGATCGAGTCGCTGAAGAAAGCATTAAAATACGTCAATTGCCCATTATATTGTCAAGCAGTGATGTAGAAACCCTGTTACGTGATGTGCTTGCCGATTTGTTAACTCATGGTAGCAGTACACGTATTCAGCAGGCGATAAATGAAATATTATCGACCATGGCCTGTCATGGTTCAATAAGAGCAAACCGTAAACTAACCATCGAAGAGATGAATGCTTTGTTGCGTGATATGGAAATAACCGAACGCAGTGGGCAGTGTAATCATGGGCGACCAACGTGGATACAACTGAGCATCGCTGAGTTGGATAAGCTGTTTATGCGTGGGAGGTAATTGAGTTTTAAGTTGTAAGTTTCTAACTTAAACCCCTCTTTATCATGAACGATCTAATTATCCAGCAAGGTGCGCTCCCAGATTCACCCATTGCCATATTTATTATGGGTCCAACTGCCACCGGTAAAACGGATCTGGCACTCTCCATATATAACGAGCTGGAATGTAACTTAATCAGTGTTGATTCAGCGCTGGTTTACCGAGGTATGGATGTCGGCACAGCAAAACCCGATAAACAAACCTTAAAACAATGTCCTCATCATCTAATCGACATTATTGATCCTGCAGAAGTCTATTCGGCAGGGCAGTTTCGTGAAGACGCTTTAAATTTAATGCAACAAAGTGCGCTCAATCAACGCACGCCGATACTGGTTGGTGGCACTATGCTGTATTTTAATGCCTTGCAAAAAGGTTTGGCGAACATGCCGGAAGTTGATGATGCGGTAAAGCAGGCAATCGAAACAGAAGCGAAAACCAAAGGGATTTCTGCACTGCATGAGCGCCTGAAAAGTGTTGATCCGGTGTCGGCTGAACGTATCCACCCCAATGATCCGCAAAGGATAAAAAGGGCGCTGGAACTTTATGATGCGACAGGTAAAACGCTAACGGATTTTTGGCAGGAACAAAAAAACAATCAGCAAAAAAATTCTTTTCCATACCGGCGTATTAAAATAGCCTTAATGCCTCCCGATCGTGTCGAACTGCGTAAGCGAATAACGCAGCGTTTTGACCTTATGCTACAACAGGGTTTTATTGAAGAAGTTGAAGGTTTGTTTAAACGCGCTGATCTGCATGCAGATATGCCGTCAATTCGCGCAGTCGGTTATAGACAGGTCTGGTCATATCTGGTTGGGGAGTACGGCTTTGATGAGATGCGAGATAAAGCCATTATTGCCACTGCGCAACTGGCAAAACGTCAGATGACCTGGTTGCGAAAAGAGGCGGAGTGCAATTTTATTGACCCATTTGCATTAAATATGCCAAAAATTCTGAAAAATTTCAAATTTTTACTATCATAGAGAAATGGCGCGTCATTGATGCTAGACTTTGTTACGTCATATCGGGTGATTGCTGTGAGTCTGGAACGATTAGCAAGCACTCAGGTCTTAACCTCAGATAACAATACAATAACAATAACAATAATATTGGGGAATCACATGTCAAAAGGACATCACTTACAAGATCCTTATTTAAATGCACTGAGAAGGGAGCGAGTACCGGTTTCTATTTTTCTGGTAAACGGCATTAAACTACAGGGGCAAATCGAATCATTCGACCAGTTTGCGGTACTGCTAAAAAACACTGTAACGCAGATGGTTTATAAACATGCTATATCTACTGTCGTTCCATCACGGCAGGTTAAATGGAATGTTGAAGAAGAAGCTGAGACTGATGGTAATGGATAGTTACTGGTGATGTGAGTATATATGTCCATGGATGGACGGCCATGTTTGCATTATGGCGCAAAGAGCCATGGATGGCGGTGCGATTATGTCCATGGATGGACGGTATTTCGCAAAGAGCCATGGATGGCGGTGCGATTATGTCCATGGATGGACGGTAGTAGGGTAATGCAGGAGCAATTACCGAGGAGCAATTACCGAATCACGCAAACCATAACACAGATGATAACGCACAGATGATAACAAAAGGAACAAGAACAAATGGTCGCCATCGGCGGCCATTTTTTTGTTGAGTACGTAGGTTGGGGCGAGGCACGAACCCCAACATTATTAGTAGCCGTACCGTTTTGTTGGGGTTCGTGCCTCACCCCAACCTACGAACTGAGTTAAATGCCGAGGCATGAAAATACATGATTATAAAAAAAATTAAATGCTAGACATTGAACGCGTTGAAGGTGGCAATCGTGCTATTTTAGTTCACATGGATATACGCGATGAAGCGCATCGTGAAAATCTATCCGAATTCAAAGAGCTGGTGCTGTCATCGGGCGCGCAAATAATGACCATCACCACCACTAGCCGTAAGCGAGCCGATCCTCGGTATTTTATTGGCAGTGGCAAAGCAAAAGAAATTGCGGAGCTGGTAAAACAGCATAAAGCCGATCTGGTGTTGTTTAACCATCAACTAGCCGCCTCGCAGGAGCGCAATCTGGAACGTTTGATCGAGTGTCGGGTATTGGATCGCACCGGTTTAATTCTGGACATTTTTGCCCAACGCGCACGTTCATTTGAAGGAAAACTACAGGTCGAGCTGGCGCAATTAAAACATCTTTCCACCCGACTGGTGCGTGGCTGGACCCATCTGGAGCGTCAAAAAGGCGGTATTGGTTTGCGTGGCCCCGGAGAAACTCAGCTGGAAACCGATCGCCGATTGCTTGGATTGCGTATCAAACAGATCAATAAACGCCTGGAAAAAGTCAGAAAACAACGTGAGCAGGGCAGACGATCCCGACAAAAAGCGGAAATCGCAACCATATCATTAGTGGGTTATACCAATGCTGGAAAGTCCAGTCTGTTTAACGTGTTGTCAGAAGATGATGTTTATGTGCGCGACCAACTATTCGCCACGCTGGATCCCACATTACGGCGAGTTGATTTAACGAAAGATGTTACTGTGATACTAGCTGATACGGTTGGTTTTATCCGCCATCTGCCGCATGATCTGGTCAATGCCTTTCGTTCCACGTTACAGGAGACAGCGCAGGCACAATTATTATTGCACGTTATTGATTCTGCAGATGAAAATCGTGATGCCAATATAAATGAAGTGGAAAAGGTGCTGGAACAAATAGATGCGCTTGAAGTCCCCTGTATTCAGATAATGAATAAAGTAGATTTGACGGGTGTAAAACCCCGAGTGGATGTTGCTGATGATGGCAAGGTGAAACGCATCTGGCTGTCAGTAGAGTCGGGTGAAGGCATAGATTTGTTAAAACAGGTGCTTATTGATTTGTTTAGGGAGCAGATGATAGAAGGGATCTTGTGTTTAACACCAGCTGATGCGCGTATTAGAGCAAAGCTGTTTGAAATGGGTGCTGTGCGAAATGAAACCATTGATGAACAAGGTCATTTTGTTTTGCAAATTAGCATATCACGTCGGGATTTAAACCAGTTCGAATCGCGCGAGCAGATCCCGCTGGAATCAATGCTATTATAAGTTATAAGGTCGTTTTTTAAAAAATATTCACCGCAAGAGAGGCGAAGTGCAGTAGGTTGGGTTAGCGATAGCGTAACCCAACATTTGTGCACACCTGGCTTTGTTGGGTTACGCTATCGCTAACCCAACCTACGAACCGAAGGTGCAACTAGTAAAAAAACTCCGCGTCTCTGCGTTTCTGCGGTAAAAAGCTTTTAATGATTTTATATTCAGGTACAATACCCCGTTTTCGGGTGTCTTAAATACACCTCGATTCATCAACACACAAAGCGAATTCTGGAAACTTAATATGCGAAAGCAAAATAACAAGCACGACATGGCCTGGAATGAACCTGGTGGTAATGGCAGCAAAGATCCGTGGGGCAACAATAAGGGTAATCGTGGAAATCAGGGGCCACCTGATCTCGATGAAGTTTTTAAAAATCTGCAGGATAAATTTGGCAGTATTTTTGGCGGCAAAGGCGGCGGCAAAAGTGGCAGTTCAGGCGGTGGCTATAGTGGCTTTGGCATCGGCCTGGTGGTTGCTATATTACTCGCATTCTGGATGGCGACTGGCTTTTACAAAATTGAAGAAGCCGAGCGAGGTATTGTACTGCGGTTTGGCGCGCATGTAGATACCGTACAGACCGGTTTGCACTGGCATTTGCCGATACCGATTGAGCGTGTTGAAAAAGTAGACGTAACCAGGGTGCATACCTTACCAATCAATTCAACCATGTTGACCGAAGACGAAAACATTGTTGATATTATAGGTACCGTTCAATATCAGGTTGTCGACGCAGAACAGTATTTATTTAATGTGCGAAGTCCAGATATTTCTTTGTTGCAGATAACAGAAAGTGCATTACGTCAAAGTATTGGCCGCAGTAAAATGGATCATGTTATTACCGAGGGTCGTGCAGAAATCGCGATACAGGTAGAAGAGATTATTCAGGGTATTGTTAATACTTATGTAGCCGGTATCTCCATTTTTGACGTGAACATCCAGGAAGCCAAACCACCGGAAGCAGTAAAAGATGCGTTTGATGATGTAACACGGGCACGTGAGGATGAAGTGCGCTTTAAAAATGAAGCTGAAGCTTACCGCAATGAAGTCATTCCAAAAGCACGCGGTGCCTCTGCACGTATACTTGAAGAAGCAGAAGCCTATAGAAGTGAAGTTATTGCCCGGGCAGAAGGTGAAGGTGAGCGTTTCAAACAGTTGTTAAAAGAGTACCAGAAATCACCACAGGTTACTCGTCAACGCCTGTATCTCGACATGAAGGAGTCGGTATTGACTAACAGCACTAAAATAATGGTTGATGTAGACGGCGGCAATAATCTGCTGCTATTACCATTGGATAAATTAATGGGACGACAAGTGACAGATGGCTCGACGCAGCAGCAAAAAACAGCAGCGGATATCTTAAGAGACATTCAACAGCGTGGTGAAAGGCAAACCGAGCAGCAATCCAGATTAGATAGTTTGCGTTCAAGAGGAGTACGATAATGCTAATGAACAGTTTAAAAATTATTGGGCCATTAGTTGCTGTGTTGTTATGGTTTTCCGTTTTTACGGTTGATGAACGTCAGAAAGCACTAAAATTTCAGTTTGGTGAGATTATTAAATCTAGCTTTGAACCGGGGTTGCATTTTAAAATCCCTTTTATAAACAGCGTTAAAAAGTTTGATGATCGAATTTTAACCATCGATCAGCGACCTGAACGTTTTCTTACACAGGAAAAGAAAGACCTGATAGTAGACTCATATGTTAAATGGCGCATCAAAGATGAGGTTCAATATTACAAAACCACGCAAGGGGATGAGCTGACAGCTGGGCGTTTATTATATGAGAATATTAACAATGCGCTGCGTAACGAGTTTGGTAAACGCACTATTCATGAAGTGATTTCGGGTGATCGTGAACAGATAATGGGTGTGGTGACACAGGCGGCATCCACCCATGCTAAATCCCTGGGTATAGAAGTGATTGATGTGCGTGTTAAAAAGGTAGATTATCCAGATCGGGTAAGTCAGTCTGTATTCGCGCGTATGCGCGCAGAGCGTGAACGTGAAGCACGGGATTTTCGCTCCAAGGGTAATGAAGCTGCAGAACGCGTTCGCGCCGATGCCGATCGCCAAAGCAGTATTTTAATTGCAGAAGCCTCGCGTGACTCTGAAATAACACGTGGTGAAGGTGATGCGCAGGCAACAGAAATTTATGCTGAAGCATTTAACCGGGATCGGGAGTTTTATAAGTTTTCTCGTAGCTTAACGGCATACAAGAAAAACTTTTCCAGTGCCGATGATATTATCTTACTGCAACCAGACTCAGATTACTTCCGCTTCTTTAAAGACCCCTCGGGCAAGATGAGCAACTAAGCAAAATGTGGGCTAATTTTTTGGCACTATGCTGTAGCTACTCAGGTTGCCCACAAAATTCGTCAGTTCAAGGCAGAATCGCACCGCCATCCATGGCTTCTTGCGAAATACCGTCCATCCGTGGACATAAATGTGAGTTTACGCATGTAAATGTCCATTTTCTAACGCTGAAAAACCTTTCTGGAAAAGGTTTTCGCGTAAGCCCCGAAGGGGTAAGGCATATGGACATGCCTTACAAATGACGTATTTTGGGGGTGAGATGAGTAGTTACTGTGTGGGATAGCATCATACCTGCACTGGCGCTGGTGTTGGTGATAGAAGGCATGTTGCCCTTTTTGAGCCCGAAAAGCTGGCGCGATGCAATGTCACAGGCAGCGCAACTACCGGACAAAGTTTTGCGTGGCTTTGGCTTTGCCAGCATGATGGCAGGTGTAGTCATCCTCTACTTTATTCAATAAGCAAAAATATAATATCCACAGATAAACGCAGATGAACACAGATATTTTTTTACCTTCGCCTACGGCGAGGTTAACAATAAATTCTTTTATCCATCCTTTGGTTCGTAAACGGCACATCCTTGTGCCACTACTCTGTGTTTATCTGCGTTGACGTGCACGGATAGCACTAATGTCGCGGACGCATGGATGCGTAAGAGCGACCATCTGTGGAAAAATATTTTTTTAGTACATAGGTCTGCAAGTGTGCTTATATCCCTGATCTAAAAGAGACGGGTTTTTTGTGATACTGGATAACAAAAACAAGACTGACATGACAACAAAAAAACACTGGATTTTACCCGAAGGCATTGAAGAAGTTTTGCCTGAACAGGCCGCAAGGTTTGAAGCCATGCGTCGACTGTTGCTCGATTTGTATTCCAGCTGGGGTTATGAACTGGTAAAACCGCCGACCATTGATTTTATTGAATCATTGCTTACTGGTACAGGGCACGATCTCGATCTGCAAACCTTCAAACTGGTCGATCAACTATCTGGTAGAACATTAGGGTTACGCGCTGACATGACACCTCAGGTTGCGCGTATTGATGCCCACCAGCTTGATGTCGACCAGCCGCAACGAGATGTACCAACACGCCTGTGTTACATTGGCACCGTATTACGCACTCGTCCTGAATCTATTGGCGATAGCCGTAGCCCACTACAGCTTGGTGCAGAATTGTATGGTCACGCCGGTGTAGAATCTGAAGTTGAAATAATCGGCTTAATGTTACAGACATTTGCCGCTATGGAAATAAACGACATCTATCTGGATTTGGGTAATGTTGATATCTACCGTGGTTTGGCTAAACAGGCTGGTTTATCAAAAGAAGTTGAAAGCCAGCTATTTGATATGTTGCAGCGTAAAGCCGTCACAGAGATTAATACCTTATTAGACTCATTAGATATTGAAGAAAAAGTGAAAGCCATGTTGTCAGGGCTGTATTCACTTAATGGTGATAAAAGCGTGTTGTCAAAAGCCAGGGAAGTGCTGGCTGATGCAGATGATTCAGTGAAACAGGCGATTGATTATCTGGAAAAAACAGCCGAATTAATGTGGCTACGATTTGGTGATCAGTTATCGACAACCAAAGTGCATTTTGATTTGTCTGAACTGCACGGTTATCACTATAAAACCGGTGTGGTGTTTGCTGCCTTTGTGCCACAGTTAGGTCAGGCAATTGCCCGCGGTGGTCGCTATGATGATATTGGCAAAGTGTTTGGACGAGCCAGAGCAGCAGTCGGTTTTAGTACAGATTTAAAAGTATTAAATCAATTATCGAACAAGCAGTTTGATTTGCCGATAAAAATATTTGCGTCCACTGGTGCAGATCAAAAGATAATTACTGCGTTACGTGCAGAAGGGAATTGTGTGATTGAGCAATTGCCGGGACAAAAAACAGATGCAAAGGCGATGGGTTGCAGTAAAAGCCTTTGCCTTGTTGATGGCAAGTGGATAGTAATAGACTAAAATTATTTATCGCAAATGCACAATACATAACAAAACAATTATCCACAGATGAACACAGATAAAGATATTTTCTTAAAAATCTGCGTTTATCAGTGTTCATCTGTGGATAAAATCTCGTTTATTTATAAGTTTAAGGTTTAACCATGTCAAAAAATGCCGAAGCAAGAAATGCCGCTCCAAAAAATGTAGTTGTGCTCGGAAGCCAATGGGGTGATGAGGGTAAAGGCAAAATTGTCGATTTGTTAACCGATCGTGCTGCTGCTGTTGTTCGTTTCCAGGGCGGGCATAATGCCGGTCATACCCTGGTTATCGGTGAGGAAAAAACCGTTTTACATTTAATCCCCTCTGGCATATTACGTGACAATGTGATGTGTTTAATTGGCAACGGCGTCGTGTTATCGCCGGATGCCTTATTCAAAGAATTGGGTGAACTTGAAGCACGCGGTATCCCAGCCAGTGAACGTATCGGTATTTCCGAAGCCTGCCCATTAATTTTGCCTTATCATATCGCATTGGATCAGGCGCGTGAGATTGCACGTGGCAAAGCCGCTATTGGCACAACTGGAAGAGGTATCGGTCCCTGTTATGAAGATAAAGTATCACGTCGTGGTATTCGTCTGGCGGATTTAAAAGATCTGGAAAAATTTAAAGAAAAACTGGCCGGTGTCATGGAATACCATAACTTTTCACTAAAACATTACTTCAAGCAAGATGAAGTGGATTATCAAACCGTGCTTGATGGTGTGCTGTCTTACCGTGAAAAACTGTTATCGCTTATTGCTGACGTACCTGGAATGATTGACGGTTACCGTAAGCAAGGCAAAAGTATTATGTTTGAGGGTGCGCAGGGAACATTGCTCGATATAGACCAGGGCACTTATCCTTTTGTTACTTCTTCTAATACCACAGCAGGCGGTGCCTGTACCGGTAGCGGCATTGGCCCGAAAGATTTAGATTACATATTAGGCATTACCAAAGCCTACACCACTCGAGTCGGTGCCGGACCATTTCCAACCGAATTATTTGACGATGACAAGGATGATCCGAAAATCGGACAACATCTGGCAACAGTAGGGCGTGAAGTAGGCGCAACCACCGGTCGTGACCGTCGTTGTGGCTGGTTTGATGCGGTTGCTCTGCGCCGCGCCGCACAGATTAATAGTCTGACTGGTTTGTGTATTACTAAATTAGACGTGCTGGATGGATTAGAAACCATAAGAATGTGTGCCAGCTATAATTATCAGGGTGAAAATTTACACATGCCACCACTAGGTGCTGATGCCATTGAGTTATGCAAGCCTGTGTATGAGTCAATGCCAGGCTGGAGTGAATCAACCGTAGGCGCAAAGACCCTTGATGAGCTGCCGCAAAATGCCAGAAACTATCTGAAACGTCTGGAAGAAATGGTCGGTGTGCCAGTGGATATAGTTTCAACCGGGCCGGAACGAGATGAAACTATTATTTTGAATCATCCGTTTGGTTAATAATCAGTTGTAAGTTTTAAGGAACTTCTTATTTTTGCTTTGGACTAAGTTTTTACTTCTTGAAAGCATTGATTGGTAACGAAAAATAACTCATTACTCTGTGAACATTAAATTCGACAATGTATTACGTTATGTGCTCATCATTTTGTTGATGTTTACGCCGATGCGTAGTGTTTTGGCTGAACAGGTTTCGCACTGCAATATGGATGATATGTCAGCAACTGTTTCGACACATCATATGCATGTATCTCAAGCAGATCATATTCCTGATCACATTAATCAGTCTCAACAAAGTCAGCATGAATGCTGTTGTTGTGATGCTGATAGTTGTGCTGGAAATTGTGATATGGGCATGACGGTTTCACTGCTAATGCAGGTTTCATCTTATTCGCCGGTTCTTGTTAATACTGAAAAGTTAATCCTGTCTTCTTCAAAGCTCCTGATAAGAGCACTTTCCCCACCTTCGCGACCTCCGCTAACACTCTCGTAAAAATAAACACGTCCCGTTACAGACGAAGTAACGTGGTGTCACTCTATTCTTTTACGGAGGTTGGCCATGAGTCAATCAACTTTATCAAAATTTTCTTATGCTAAAACGTGGCTGGCAGCTGGCCTTGTTTTACTGTTTAGCCATAATGTTTTGGCATTAAATTTAAAGCAGGCTGAACAGCTGGCTTTAACTGATGATCCGATGGTAAAAAGCTACCTGGCATCATCACGGGCATTCGATGATCAGTCGATAGCCGATAATACTTTACCGGATCCTCAATTACGCCTGGGCATGTTTAACCTGCCGGTTGATACTTTCAGTACAACGCAGGAACCGAGCACGCAACTTCGCCTGGGTGTGCAACAGGCCTTCCCAAAAGGCGATAGCCTGGAATATAAACAGCAGCAGTCGCGCTGGCTGTCCAAAGCTTCACTGGCACAGGCAGATGACGAAAACCTGAAAATTACCCGTGACCTGCGTGAAGTCTATCTCAACCTGTATTATGAAGTGCAGGCAGAAAAAATTATCAATAACAGTCGTTCACTTTTTAAAAGCCTGGTGAAAATAACTGAAGCGCACTATGCTGCCGGGCGTGTAAAACAGCAGGATGTATTACGTGCAGACCTTGAGCTCTCACGTCTGGATGACCGCATAGTCAAAACTCTCGGTAAACAGGATGA
>JAFLJY010000293.1 GCA_022712755.1 Gammaproteobacteria bacterium | reverse complement strand
CAACAGACATAATACCTTTCAGGTATGTGCCCATAGTAATATTAGTAGGAACATCACAACAATCCTGAACACCACCCATTGCTTTTTTACATGTGTAACCTTCGCCGCCAAATACGGTGCAATTTACATCTGCCGTTCCTGTTACTTCTACACAATTCATGTCCTGTGACATAAATTGTGCCGCCTGTAATTTAGCGGATACTTCCGCAAAGGACGCGGATTGTGTTTTATTAGGGTCGATGCAGTCATCACCCATGCAACGTATTGGGCCAGCGCAATCTATTTCAAGCGTGGATTCTACATCTTGTATCTGTACATCTTCTCCGCAGTCCCATACTTCATTAAAGATATAACATGTACCGCTTGAACTATCTGTCCCTTCAACACAGTCTGCGCTGATAAAGCCGCATGACGGGTTGTCTTCATATTGCTGGCAGGTATCAAGCTCTCCCCCTCCTGCTTCGGGGCATACCGTATCGCCATTTGCTGCGGTATAACAATCCAAAGGCCCTTGGTAGTAATCATAATTAATATCTACAGCAATGGTCTCACAAAACTTTGGTATATTGGGAAAAGGTGCGGGCTGTATTTGGTCCTCGCAAATATTAACCTCATTAATGAAACGACAAGTAGATCCGGGCACAAAAACAGTGTCCCAGTTGTTATCAAAGTCAATATAGGTAGTATCAGGAGTTGTTACAATATTGTTAGGCATGGCTATGCAAGACACCGTGCCCGAAGCAAAGCCATCGTCTATTCCAATAAGCGCCTCATTTGCAGCATCAATACATTCCTGTGGTATCCAGGTATCTTGTGAAACAGCTTGTGATGCATCGTAGCGAATTTGTAATTTTGCATAACCTTCACCACCACCTGTGACAGATACACGAATTTTAAATCTGACAGTATCGCCAGCATCGATTGCATTTAAAAACTGGCTGGTTATATCAATATTAGGATTCTGGTTCCATGAGGTTGATAATTCACAAGCTCCTCCTGTTTCAGGTGGGAAATTAGAATTAGGCCCTGACCAAACAAGCTGCTCATGACCTTCTTTGCCAATCCATATCTGCATATAATCGTCCCACACTGCATTGACAAGCGTTACGCTCTGAATAGCCTGTGGACTGATAACGCGAAAGACGTTCTCCCGTTCATAAATAGCGCAATAGCCCGTCCAGTAGTTATCGCCTATCGTTCCAATCCATAAATCAAGAGAATCATTTATGCCTGGCGTAGGCATAATATTATATGGGCCCGAAACATGCTGGATTAGTCCTGCGTCAAGAACATGTGTTATCTCACATTGAGCTGATTTATCTACAATACGTTCACAGTTTTTGTAATCGGGTATTCGTGTTGTATTTCCAATATCATTTAAGACTGTTGTTGTTGAACAGTCACCAAATGATGATGATATATCTTCTATATTTGTAAATATGTCGCGTGTGGTATTAAAAACAGGATCAGCCTGCATGTCTGGGCGAGGCATATCAAGCCTGTCCAACATTACTTTATATGCCATACCAGATGTTGATGTTGGCTCGTCCAAATTAGCATCATTCCATAAAACAGACTGGGTGTTTTCACCAGTGGTATTCATGGCATCGCCATCGTTACTTACGCCTGTTAGCTCTGCTAAGTTTGGCTCAGAACCTGCCGGGTAAAACTCAGATGCAGGTGTTGAATTAGTTGAGCTTGTTGATGGTGTTAAGTTGTCAGTGTTTACGCTAGTAGTGGTTCCGTCTTGAAAGTGTATTGTCATTTCACCATTATTTAAACTGGTTGGCGTAGCATTAAAACTATCAATAGATTCTTGACCAAATCCCTGTCCTTCTATGGCTGCATCAGCGAAGGGATCTGCATATGGCTGTACTGAGGTAAAAAGCATTGTTACGCATAACAGGTTTGCTGTTGTTTTTTTTAGTATATTAGCCACTTCTTATAAACCTCAATATGTGTTGCAACAATCATTCCACCGCCAAATTGTATATATTAGATCTTCACCTACTGCTGGAATGGTTCGGTTCATGCCCCAGGTAAATACACTCTCACCTGTAACGTGAGAATCGTCCGTTTCTGGTAATGGATGCAACAATGTATATTTATACATTGATTTACTCATTACTGGATCAATCACACCTTCACACATTGCCGCAGTACCCATTGTTTTATGAGCAAGTCCTCTACGATGCAGGGCTGTCAATGTTTTTACCTTTAACAAACTGGTATTTGCAACAAGCGAGCTCATTGTGTATTGATTTCCCGAAAGCGGGTAGATTGTGCCCCACGACCCGGCACACCAAAAAAGTGAATTTATGGGGTAACCTGCAGTAGAAGAAATTGCGTCTGGTATACACGCAATGGCCGCCACAGGATTTGCAACTGCTGCCGCTTCTGGGTTGGTAAAAAAAGCAAGTTCGTCGTTATTCCATGTGGGGTCCAGCTCGCTCATATACATCATATCCAAATCCATATAACCGTCAGCATTGCAGGTAGGGTTAGTAAAGATCTCTAATATGGATAATAAAGGAAAGGAATAATAGTGATAGTGCATAAATGTACCCTGAGCACCAGTCTGGCCGCCTTTTTGATGATGCCCTTGATTTATTCGGTCAAATGGAAACATCGCACCATTGAGAACGGACGAACATCCTGGGACACGTTGAAACTCAACAAGGCGAGCTGGTTCCCACATAGAGGTTGTAAAGCCAGGTCGAGGTAAACCAGCGTCATCCTGACAAGTACATAAAGGTGTTGATACTGCTTCAGCTGGTGCAGGATCACCTGATCCGCCGGGCATAGGCACACCACCTATTCTTAATGGAAAGATGCAGTCCCAGCACATATCTGTAATTAATTTACCCGATATAATATTGGCATCAATACATCCTGGGTCAGCTGAGGCTATTTTTGATACCAATAAAAAAGGGAATAAAAATCGTAAGAGATGATTCATTGGTTTATGCCTGCTGCTTGTGCAAGCTCTTTTATAATGAATACTTTATTGTTATTGTCAGCTGTAATAATGACTGGAAGGCTGTTTAACTCGAATCGAGATACAATATCAGACGTTAGTTTAAAAACAGGCTTATCAAAATGTTCTGTTATTGCTTTATAGGAATCCCAGCCTTTATCTTTATCGAACTGGGTAACAATGATGGTTACTGTTGAATGTGCCTTGTTTAGGTTTGAAATATGTTTGTCAATCAATTCAACCTGAATTTTATCCAGGGGATCAAGCACAACCACCGCTTGCGTAAAAGGTTTCATTTCCAGTGGGTTTATTTTTGTGCCTTGTAGGATAATTGCATTTCCGTCCGCATCGTTAATATCTGCGGTTATTAAAATAGTTGGATCAACGTGCCTGGTATTTGCCACCCTTGTTCTTGGCAGGTTGATAAACTCCTGTTTTTTCCAAAAATTATTAATCGCTTTTTCTTTTTTATCGCTCCAGTCAATTGTCGCCATTTTTTCCTTCATGACTTCAATTAAGTCACGTTCCGCTATTTCCTCAACAGGGCCGCGTGTTCCCATATCGCCTTTCTCGCCCTGATTTACGCGATCAAGCAACCATTTTGGGTTCGATAACCCTGCGACACGCGCTACTTCTGTTTCCTGGTATTCGTCAAGGTACACAATGGTTGGCACTAACGTAATATTGTATTTAATGAATAATGTTGGATCTAATGCAGTATTAGTAACGGGTGATTGGCGAGCTGCGAATTTCTGAATAGCCATGATTGATTTAGCGAACCGCTTCTCATCAACCACGCCTCTGAAAACAACCACAGCTTCTAAATATTCTGAAGCCATAGAAAATAAATCTTCCAATGAAGATTCGCCTAATGATGTTGAAGCAAATATTAGAACACGACCGCCCGGTTTCTTTTTTTCTGGCTGTGGCAATGTCTTGTCTCGATGTTTTTTAAAATCATCAAAGACAATTTTCGCTTCTTCTTTACCGTATTGCGCGTGTTTATTGACTGGCATTATCCAGTCACTAGACAGTAATTTAATACGTTCAGCGTCCTTTGCTATTGCTTTGTCTTGTGGCGTTAATATAGATTCTGCATGCCCCTGCAATGACATACTAAAAAATAGGATAAACGCGGCCAATAATGTCTTCACGACTAATTGCTCCCCAGTAACGCGAATCAAATGATTTTTCTGATGTGCCCAACACCCAATATTGATTTTCAGTTAAAACTTGCCTGCCATGAAAATAACTATCTGGTTGGCCTAGTTTTTCTTGCGCCCACATTAAGCCTGTTGTCTGTATCTTGTTGTTGATTACTATCTGATTGTTATTATTGATTTCCACGGTATCGCCCGGCATAGCGCGTAGAAATTTAATCATTTTTGTGCCGTCTTCATAAATAGGACTCAGGTCTTTTGAGCGAAAGGCAAACAAAGCATCACGATCCAGTTCCTTGTCTTTTTTATCTATTAAATAAAAACTATAATCTGGAATGCATCGAACTGATTGAGGGTCAGCGGCAAAAGTAAAGCGCGAAAAAAAGGCTACAACCACTAAGGTCATAATGCCAAACATAAACACTACTTTTGTACTGAATTTTAACCAGCTTTCTTTTTGTTTTTGTGTTTTCATTAGTTTTTAAGGGCAGGAGTTACCATCGTAGTTACCCTTTTAAATTTACGCCCTTCCTGATTACAGATATATTTCTTTAAATGTGCTTGCTGTCTCGTTTAAGAATCATAATGTGCCTTTACTTTATTTTCTGGTAATAATTCTTTTCTGGTTAATGAAAAATATGAGGCTTTTATAATTATGTCCGAGGCAACTTTTGGTTGAACAAATAAAACTGCGACACCGCCGTTTTTTATATGAGAATACAAAGCCGTATCAAATGATTTTTTTTCGGCTCTTTGGATTTCATCTAATAAATATGTCGTTTTAATGCTAGTCATTCTTCTCGTGAAACTAGGCGGAGAACAATTATTATTTTCGTACGCTTCAGATACACACATGTATTTAATATTAGGTTTGCTAGCCTCTAATGCTTTTGCGAGAACAGTTTTACCAACCCCACTTGGACCCGCAATAATCAATAATTTTGGATCGCCTTCATTTGATAACCGCTCCAATTCAGAATGTATCATATGAATATTTTTAGAATGATCTACTTTTTTAGATATTATGGCTTCTCTTGCTTTCATTTTAAATCTCTCTACTTCAATTGTTTAGGTTAAAAAAAACAGTAAAATCTATCTCATTCGTCCACGCCAACTGATAAGTATTTATTTTCTGGGATATCCGTCACATTAAGATTAATATCTTCAGGTGAGGCAAGAACCGCTGTTGACGAAAGCACCACGAAACCCGCTTCTTTAAATTTATTAACTAAATCATTAACATTTTTAAAATGTTCCTCTATTGCTTTTTTCTCTGTGCCGACTGGAACAGCCTGTAAAGCTAGTCTTGCTCTATCAATAACGATAATGGGCGGGGTTGATTCGGCGTGTTGTTGTAAGTGTTGTATTTTTGGATAAAAATATGCATAACTTATAATCAAAGTAAGTGCAGCACTCAAAACAATTGATAAGGCTATTGTTTTAAAATCCATCACGCACACTCCCTTTCTTTGCGCATTTCTTTTTTCTGCAAAAGAATCTGGTTAATAGCTTCTGCAACAGTCAGCCCTGATTTAACACGCGTGTTTATTGCATTAACATCTTCCGATTTGGTTGAGTACAGTAATTTTTGGAAATCATTAACAAGCAGTTTTCCAATACCTGAACCGTATTCTGATTTTATAAATATCTCTGAGTAAGCCCCTGAGATTGTATGAACCGTTTTTAATTGTTCGTACTGATATTCAGATAACTGTAATTTTCCTTCTTTTTTGATGTCATCAATGGTTTCTGGTTTTTGACCAAGCAACATGGTTGTTGCAGAGTTTTCCGCAATCGCTTTACCTGATGAATTGCTATAAAGGTCATTAACTGACTGCGTTATGATTATCATTGAGCCACCGTACTTTCTGAAACGACGATAAGCCGATTCAATAAATTTGGCGACATCGCCTTGCGTCAACAAATCCCATGCTTCATCGACAATTACAATCTTTTTCCTGTTTCTGTCGCCTAAATACATTTCCTGCTGTATCTGGTAAATAAGTTGCAACAATACAACCTGTTGAAGATGCTTACGACTTTTTAGTTCTTCTAGCTCCAGAACTGTTAGCTGTTTCCCAAACTTCATATTGTTTTTTCCATTGAAGAATCGACCGTAACCTCCTTTGGTAGTAAACGCGTACAATTGATGCCCAATGTCCTGAACACGGCTATCTTTGTGTTTCAGTAATGCTTGCTCAATTAAATCAACAGATGTTTTTCTATGATGTATCTGCCAAATATCATTTACCGTCTTTTTAAGTGCGGATAATTGAAAGTCAGATAATTTTTCATTTGGTGCGGCCATCGCCTCAATTAAACCAACCAGCTGATCCTCTTCTCCATCCTCATCGCTGTCTCCATTGTTTTGAGGTGCTTCTGGTGCGCGGGTATGTTCTGTACCATCGAGACTTATTACTAATGGAAACGGATTCAAGCATAAATCAGAGGACGCGCCGAAATGCATAAAATCACCATCAAATGCTTCACATAGGTTTTTATAGGAACGACCTACGTCGATAACCCATACCTGGGCTCCTTCGCTCATATAGCTGGATATGATTTCATTGGTCAAGAATGACTTTCCTGAGCCAGACTGTGCCGCTATTACAGCGTTCATATTTGAACCCGTGTCATGCAGACTATGTGACATTATTTGTCCATTACGTGACACGTAGTTCATATGTGGTGTGCCGGTGCCTTTCCACTCTGAAAATACTGGCAACAACAGGCTAGCTTCCTTGGTACTCATTGTTTTATGACGAACAAGATCATTTGCTGCATTTACATCACTACAAAAAGGCATGCAGTTAATAAAAACTGGTATCTGAATAAATTTATCGACCATAATTTCAAATCGATTTGTGCGCCACGCATTACGTGCAGTCATAGCTGCAATTTCTACTTCATTTTCATCCTTACCATAAACAATTACGTGATACGATATTTGTACAGGTTTGTTTCCCTTTCCTAGCGATGAACACAAAATATCAAAATCGTTTTTCTTTTCTAAAAGCACTGGAACGAATTTAACGATTGGGCCACCCGCTTGGTTTACTGCGAATTGACGTTTACGTTCTATTTTTTGTTTAGTGCTATCGGGTTCTGGAAAGAGTATATTTGTACAAACTATATAATTTTGTCTTATACCGCCCAGTCCACCTGATAAATCCCCAACATTGGTTATCGCATCACCAAAGAACATTTCACCTGGCAATTTTTTTGCAGACAGGCATTTAACATAAACATCACCAAGCTTTAGATATTCTTTATTAATTTCAATATCATTGTCGTAATCTACCACCTGGTTACACAATGGTTGCGTTTTATCCCATTCACAGGCATCAACACGCCATGCTGCGTTTTCACCTCTATTAAAAAAGGTATTCATTACTCTAACCCATACATCTGCAGTTATTGTTGATGGGCGTAATTGAATATTATCAAGCGTTGTTCTAATTTTTGTCCTTATTTTTTTTATATTGTTATATTCGTTTTCAGTCGGTCTTTTTGCGGCCAACGGTATCTTTAAAGTAATTAATAACTTAACATCAAAAATGTAACCTAGTTCATAAATGCCTTTATCGGTTTCAATAGTTAGTTCATTGTTTGCATGGTGTTGAAAATAGTCGGCTCTTTCTGTTACCACCTTAGATAATAACGGGTCTCTAAAACCGTTGCGTATAGCCATCATATTAAATATTTCAGCGTTGATATCAGGTGATCGATACCATATTATCTGCATTTGTGTGTTGGTTGGGAAAGATTCATTTAATAATGAATTAACGTATTGTTCGGTCTTTCCATCTCGCCCTGTAATAGGCTGGCATATAAACCCAAAACTAAGCGTTTTATCGTCACAATGAAACAAGAATCCGTCTTCATCATATGACATAACTGGAAACATTGATGATGCTCTCATATCTTTTGATATAAGGGCATCTTGTGTCTTTTTCTTAACTGATAGAAACTCACCGCTCATTATTTTTTACCTTAGACGCTGGCACTGGTGTCACATGTGATTTATTGTTAACAATTAACTGACTAATAACAGCTTTTGAAAATGATGCCTTCCCTATACTATAAACATTGTTTGGTTTATGGTTTTTATTTGTTTTACTCATTGTTGTTAGCTCGCGTTTTCTACCCATATCCAAAAATCTTTTCCTGAACCTGCTTTATACAAACCATTTGGCGCAATAAAAAACGGAACATATTTAATACCGATTAACTGTGCAATTGTTAGTGATAGATCATAATATTTTTTATCGCAGACTTCTTTTTGCTCTAACTCTAACAAAGTACCATTAAGGAAATGTTTTTCAATATTTGATTTATCTTTTGAACAAAACATCGCTGTGGCTATTTTATTTGAATCATCGCCTAGTGCCGGCACGACAATAAATTTGAAAGTGTAGTCATTTAAACGATTTTTTGCTTCGTAAAAGAATTTTTTACATACTTCACATTGCGGATCGACAAAAATAATTATTTCTTTTTTACCTTTGCCTATAGTAATTACATTTAACTCATCTATGGGTAACCCCATTTTTTTAATATTGATATGTTTTGCTGCGTAATCAATATCCTTTAACGTGACAAGTTTCTTTTTGTGCCATGTGTCAGTCATGTTTCCCTGTATAACAAAACGTCCGTTTTCCGACATAAAATAAATATTTCCATTTGATTCAATCGCTTTTATGCTGCCAACATTTATAGTGGCTATACCATCAATTGTAGGTATATTCTGATTTTCAATTGCATTTGCATATGTCGTGTAACTAATTAAGATAGCTACTAGAACAACTATTACATTTTTCATGTATCCTCCATGGTGGCACCACATTAGTCGCAACTAACATGGTGCCAATTAAAGTAATTACGCCGTGTTACAGGCCGTTTGAAATAGTCATAATAGCTTCTGTAGCTAAAGGTGCTTTTTCCAGGGTAGCTGTCATCATTAAATCAATAACGACAGGTGTATTGTAAAGACCAATGCCACCGCCAACGCCAACTGCAAAAGCCATTATGGATTGTCGAGCAACACCGCCAATAATGCCGACAAGAATCATTGCGCCTGCAGCAATCTTACCTAGTGTGCCTTGCATCCAGTCTGTTAATGTTGTCCAGATACCAGCGAATTCCGCACCACCGGTACCGGCGAATACTTCAGGAGCTGACAGCACTGACATCATTGCCAATGAAGCAATGATGGCTAACTTACGTGTTTCAGTATTTTTGTAAAATTTCATTATGGTTTTCCTTTATCGTGATTTGTTGGGCGATCCCAACGGGTTAAAAGTGCGACCCTGCTGTTTTGCAGCAGACTCTGGTTTTCCAATCACCCACCTTCTAGGTTCTATTTCTGTGTAAACATAACCAGGAGCCATTAGCGCACCGCTTTTTTGGTCCTCCCATGTTGATACCCAGATACGCATTACCTGTGCTGGTGTGCGAACTGGAATTGGTCTATCAGGGATGTTAGGAGTAACAAATGTATCCAGAACCGGATCAGTAATTCTCCTGATGGTTTTAACCTGACTAATCTTTTTCGATGGCTTATCAGCGTGATATGTATAATCCAAATCATGTTCATTTTCTAAATTTGAGCTACTGCTGTTGTCCACATCATTTTTAACAATACGGGTCGGTGTTTCACCTGCGTTACTGTTATCAAAAATGTCACGACTAGACATGCAAGTAACTCCAACAGGAATACCCTCACAGCCATACTCCTTCTCGCCAATTGATGCACAGCCTGACGAAATTATTGCTATAGATAAAACTGCTAATAATCGATACATTTTATTTCTCTTTGGTTACAAGTTTGATTCCGTTGGTAATTATGATGTCAATCTTTCTACCTGCATCGATTTCAACAACCGGGAATATTTGATCAGCCATATTCATGTAATAATCAGCCAGGCGTTCAGCGACAGCACTGGCACCTTTGCCAATACCATAACTAACAGTTTCCGATGATAAATTGTCCTGGAAAAGCGGGGTGTTCCCTGGGCTAGTTTGAATAGTTGGTATTGGTGTTCCGCCGAATGCTTCAGCTACTCCACCCAAAAATCCTGCAAGTGCTGTTTTAGCTATTAATGTGCCTTCTTTGCTAACTAAACGTCCACGCATACCGGCTTTACCGTCTTCTCCAACGGCATAACTTGGTAATTTCACTTCAATTATTTCTTCTTTTTCAGTAATGCACGAAAGCTTCTCTCCGCGAAGATAGGCGCGTTCAGAACTTAGATCGCCATAACCTGAAAGCGTAGCAAAACATTCTTTAATATCTGCGGAATACAAATTAGGCATAATTGCATCATGCTGGATACGCACAACAACAGGGAAAGGATTTTTACGCGCCTGCTTACCCGTTGCAGCGTCTAGTCCATTTAATAAAACCCCTGTTAAGATCGTTCCTGCTGGCAAGGTTACGGCCGGTTCTTTTTTGTCTGCAAGCGTTTTGAGTGGCTTGCTTTCTGTTATGTATATTTTTAAATTGCCCTTGTTAGATTCCTTGTTATTATTAGATGAGCCGGTCTTGGGGCCAGGTGTCATTTGACGAACGGGTGACGACCTAAAATAATAATTAGGGTCCTGGTGCAGCCCTTGTTCTACTTTTACTTT
>JAFLJY010000005.1 GCA_022712755.1 Gammaproteobacteria bacterium | reverse complement strand
AAAACCATCAAACGTGACCGGGTAACAACACAAGAAACAACAGGGGCGCAAGATTTTATTGATCTAACACCCTATTTAGCTGAAGGCAGTACGGTTCAGTTTAGCCGGGGCATTAATCAGCCTGCAGGCGTTTTTTCTTTTAATTTTCCAGACCAGTCATCAAAGCAGACGGGTGATACCGTGTACTCCATGGTTGAGCTGATGGACATCGTTGAAATTCGCATGGCACGTGAACCGCACAAGTACGATAAGTTACCGGTTGTATTCCGTGGCTTTGTCAGTTCCGTTAAACGTAATGAAAAAATAAGCAATGATGGTAAGCCACATCGTCAAGTCATCATTTCTGGTCGAGATTGGGGCGGCATACTGCAAGCCATTAAGATTCTCTATGCGAAGGACTTTGCAACGGGTGACATCATGTTGAGCACCTTCCCCATGTTTGTTGCCTATGGAACAAAGTTTGAACATCTTAAACCTTCAGAATTCGTTTCTGAAATCGTCAATAAGATAGTAAACCCGTTGCTGGATGAATTGTGGCTTGCGTCCAACCTTGAACATCCACTACGACTTAATGTTAAAGCTTCTGTTACTCAAGGACGTGTCGGACCTTATGGCATTCAAACCTACGAAGGTGGTATATGGGAACTACTGGCTCGCTGGACAGACTTAGCCTGGAATGAATTAATTTTTGATGACACGGAATCAGGATCACACTTAATTTACCGGGCTAAACCTTACCGGGACATTAAGACCATGCCGTTAATCATGCAGGACGCAGTTGAACCAGACACGGTAAAAATCGAAGCAGATGCCGTGGTTTCACTGAACGCTGAACGGAACATCGAAAGTGTATTCAATTATTTTCATGTTGAAGCACCGCAGGCCAATCTAAACAGTCCTGAACTGATTAACATCCAGTCCATGCAAAAAGGTCTGGTATTTGTAACCGATGAAGCCAATATTGACCCTGGTCTTTATGGTCTTAGAAAATTGTCCGAATCAACCATGATGACGCATGAGGACAACGTTGGTAAGGCTGATGATTTACCCTTTCCCGAAAAAGAAAAATTCGCAGAGCGATGTAACGTATGGTTAGAGGATCGACGAGATGACCTGGTAGAAATGCGTAAAGATGCCAGCCTGTTTGAATCCGGCTCCATGGTTTTACGCGGTAATGAGAAGATTAAACCCGGTGTCTACATTGAACTGACACGAGGTGATCTAATGGCAGAATATTACGTTCAGAACGTGAGCCATATCTTTGAAGTATTTGGCTCATACACTACCGAGGTGCAGTTTATTCGTGGCACCGGGTTTGTTGAAAGACTGAAAAAACCGAATTACTACAATGAAATGTCACTCGGCGTTTATGAATCATAAAACCCTGTATATTTCCTGCAAATAACAGAGAACATGGCAAAATTTAACCCCGGTCAAAGTGGAAACCCGAAAGGGCGTGCTCGAGGATCAAAGAATAAGATAACAGCCCTCCGTGAAGAGCTGGAGGAGTCTTTGCCAGAAGTTTTTGAAAAACTGATTGCCTCTGCAAAACGTGGCAGTCATCGACACGTAAAGCTGGTTCTTGAACGCACCTTGCCACCGCTCAGGCCGCAGGACACGGCGATTAAACTCCGGCTAAGGGGAAGCCTTGAAGACAAGGCACAAACCATCGTTAATGCCGTTTCAGGCGGACGTATCACATTAGATGAAGGTAATAAATTGATGGAGTTACTCACCAGCCAGGCAAAAATACTGGAGACACACGAACTGGCTGAGCGCCTTGAAGCTATCGAACAGATGTTAACTAATGAAAGAAATTGAACGAAGAGTGGGAGCCATTGAAGAGCGCATGATTAAACAGTTTAACGACACATGGTATGTTGAGTTAACAAAAGAAGCTAACACCCAGCGCGAGAGAACACACGCAGTCATTGACGACTTTAAAGCCTACATGGAAATTTCATCATCATTAATCCAGGGTGATGACATGACAGCTATCATCAAAAGGTGTCAGGCTATGATTACTATTGTTGAACACCACCTGCCCGAATGTGCCGCTAGAATCAAAGAGAAATTGTCATGGTTATGAATTTAAAATATGGAATCTTCGACTACTGGGACTTTCAGGATAAGATTTCAGGTGACCTACTGAAGAGTAGCGAGTCGTCGTCTATCGATCACATGTTTAACATTGCCACTGAGCGCTATGATGTTGCACCAGACGTAGCCAGCGAGTACGTGGAACGCTTTATGCTCGATATTGAGCGCAGTCTTAAACGGATATAAAAAAAGGTGAACCAAGTCTCTGGACAGGGTGGTGAGCCCTTACTTCCAGGATACCGCTCTGCAACCTTCACAATCGGCTTGCAGTGGGTTGATCCACCTACACTGAAAGTATAAGGCTGCACTCAGATATTCTCAAGCCTAAGCCAGACCTACTCGCGACTGCATTGTAATTATAGAACTGAATGCTATCAAATCATCGTGACAGCATAATGGCAACAGCCTCATAGCTAGCTGACGTTTTAGCCCACTTCCCACAGAGTGGGCTTTTTTTATGACTCCTGTGCTACCAAAGCATAGCGTTTAGAATCATCCAGACCGGCTACAAACTCCCTCAGCTCAGCCAATTGTTTATTTAAGTGCTCCATGTGCAGCGGTACCGGTTCATCCCCGTACACCTCACTGAGGAAGGCCGTAATATCCTGTTTACTGACCACCGCCACCCACGTTCCCCAGTCAGTCTGAGCGCCTTTGTATGTTTTCTGGAAGGCAAGACCCATTATTCTGGAAAAAGGGCTTTCGCCAGACCGTTCAGGTGGAAACAGTTCGCTAATACGGTCGGGGAAATGACCGTTCCAGTCACCCTCTTCAAGTGTAAATGGCTCGTCAGCGTCTTCTTTCAAATCACCGATATAGGCTTCATAAAAAGTCATATCCATACTCCATTACACAAGCACCTGATTTTATTTAGTTTATAGAAATCTGCCGGTAGTCATTTACTACCGCAATGAAATCAATAGCTTACGAAAAAATAAAGCTTGACGCTTAGAATATTAAGGGTATATATTACCCTTGTCATTTATAAAAATGACAGCCATAACCGGTACGCCAATACCGATTATGGCCTAACCAACATCACCTAATAAGGAGGCGATAATGGCTGTACAAGATAATAACATTAGTTCAAACCCTTCCATAGTCATCAATGGCATTGGTGGTTTCTCAACTTACAGAGGAATCCATTAATGAACACCCAAAACAAATCCGCTTACATTCATGGCGACCCATTATCACCACTAGCCAACATTGCCAGAAACAAGGCGGGGTTGATTAATCCAATTATCGGGCTTGACCAGCTTGAGACCATGGGAAGTATCAGTTTCATGCTGGCAGTCATTCAGGACTTAACAGACCGATACGACCATGAAGGCGGCATCAATCCGCGTGGTGAGGCTGGGCTGCAATTACTCATTGACATTATGCAATCGGCCATCAGCTACGAAGTGCAGCAGGGAGTGAGGTCATGAGCAAGGCAACCATCACCAAAGAACTACAGCACAAGCTAAACAATGCCGCTGATTCTGTATCATTACGTCAATCATGTTTTGATGACCTCTCCGCTATCTTTTATGCCATCACACAAGCAGTAGAAACAGGCACACAGGAACACAAGCTGGCAAAGGTCGGCTGTTATTTAACAGATGACTGGGCTAATCTATGTGAATGCAGCAATGATGCGATTAAGACTGCTATAGAAGCATTAAAGGGTGAAGCATGAACAAATCAACAAAAACACCGGATAAACATAATCCTCTCGACTATGACGGCCTGGATAAAGAAACACTAACTACGGTTTCAAATGCTCATGAGCTAATTCACCTAGCTAGCAAGCAACAACTCCAGGAGTTAGTTTTGGCTTCGATAACCGCAGGACTCGATTTTGAATTGCAGACGGCAGGTATTGAACTTACACCTCAGAAATTTTGGATTGAGATTGAAAGCAGAATCTTTCTAATGCTTGAGAACGCAAGTACTCAGCAATCAAATAACAAATACCAGTAAATCTATTCAGTTAACAGGAGCATCACATGAAAACAACAAAGTTAACACCATTCTTATATGAGAACTTTGAGCATCATATGGCCGGGAAAAATGTCGCTCAAGATTATGTACCTTTTAAAACTAAAGCTGATGAGTTCACACTGCCATTGCTAGGTACTGTAAATGAAAATGAGCATCCCTATACAGAACATGGGTATAGGCCTGTTTCTATTTGTAATACGCATCATAGCGGCAAGCATGACTGGATACAGTGTATTTCTGAAGAAGGTAAGAAAATAATCGTAACACTGCAGTATTACCGATTATATCCAGAAGCGTTTTCCCTTCTATCTATCTCTGATAGAAATATTATTAATTCACTTTAAAAAACAGGCCAAAAAATAAGGAGCCGCGCAATGAAAAATATGACCGAACTTAAAAGCAGATTGAATGAGTTACACGAAAAGATAGAAAGTGGTGACACTTCACAAGAAACTTCAGTAGAAGTAAGCGTCATAACCAGCATAATAGACTTGCTCAAAATAGAGCTTGAGTATGCCGGTTTACGCAGTAAAGGTAATATAAAAAAAATCGATTTTCTTGAGACGTAAGATAAAGGCAGAGGAGCTTGGCTTGGTCGCGCTTCAAACGCGGATGGGTGAAGCACTGACAACCTCACTGGCGATTGCTGAGGGTGTTGGCAATCCTCACTCATCAGTTATCCGCTTAATCAGAGATAACATTAGTGATTTTGAAGAGCTTGGAAGGGTCGGATTTGAAAACCGACCCTTTGAAACCAGCGGTGGCAGCCAGAATAGATAAGTTGGTTCGCAATCTCAGTGATTTTGAGGAGTTTGGCCCACTCGGATTTGAAATCCAGAAGGGTGAACCGTTGCAGTAACTTGCAACGGTGGATACTGCGGCGTATAGTTAATGGGCGTTGCATACTTATGCAACGCCCATTAACTACGTAGAGGTAAATTATGAACGCAATGACATCGACAGAACGATCACAAAGACACCGCAAACTACAGGCCGCTATAGAGTTCGCTGAATTAAACCAACTTGGCGAAGCAATTAGCGTAGTTGAATTCCTACAGGCAAAGGCTGATTCTATGTCACCGTCCTATGCCTCGGTATCACTTGATGCTGGATTCTCTAACCGTGTACATGATGAACTACAGAACTATTACCACGACTGGGCTAGTGATCACATAGAAATAGGTAATAAAGATGATTGGCCGGTTTATAGCATAAAGGATATGCTGGAAGCATGGGAAACTGTTGCACAGGAGTTTAAACAGCTTTAATTCAGGCCTAAAAATGCTGAGTCTAAGGCTCCTCCGGGAGCCTTAGTTATTTCTACAGACTATCGATATTTATCAGCCAGCGACTTTGTCGCATTGATCTGCTCACTTTCACAGTCTTCTTTAAATTTGTAATACGTCCAAATCATACTCCCTCCCCTTACAGGGTTACTGACTTCAACCTTCCACAGGCGGCCATGTGCATCTTTAAAATCTTTCGCTTGAGGCTTATCGATAAAGCCTACAAAAGAATCTAATTGGTCAGCCGGTCCTTTGGTCTTAAAACAGGAAGTGAATGAACTATTCGCTGACCACCACTTAGCACTACCTGCATAGCTATTCACACTCATACCAATCATTACAGCAGCAATTAAAAACAACTTTTTATTCATATTGAGATCCTCAAACGTATCAAATATTACTTTCCCAATCCTCAACAGAAACGCCAACGCCCTGGTTATTTAAAGGTAGGCTTAGATCAAAAATACCCATGACCATTTGATCACCGCCGCTTTTTTCCACCTTAGTATCAACTTCAGTTCTGGTTTTATAAGTTTCAAAATACAAGCCAGCATCATCGTCATATGCATCCCACATATCACGGCATTCAAGCAACCACCTGTACCCCTGTTTCTTTGCTTCAATATATCGGACTTCCCTGCGCTCATGAGCAATAGCCAATGACTTCAGTAACCACTTTATATGTTTTTCAGCCGGAGATTCTCCGAAATCCAATGTTTCATCACTCATAACTCGATTTCCTCCCGGCCATTAGCCAGTACTACAGCAAACCGCTGTTTGAGTTGTTCATTGTCGATCTTACAGCCGGCCACCACAGATTCAGCCCAGTCCAGATACTCAATGCGACGCTCACTGCTCCAGTCAGGCGGTGGGCTATGGGTAACATCGGTTACATTAGCGATCTTGTCGCATATCTTGACCAGGGCGGCACCCGGTGACAGTTCCGGCGCATGTTCAATCTGTAACCGTTTACGCTCCAGCTTCGGCAGGTCTTTGTCATCGGTCAATTCCTGCACCATCGAGCACACACGTTCACCGAACACCTCAAGTAATTCATCAGGAGTGGTTTCAGTATCTTCAAGGGTATCGTGCAACAGTGCCGCTGCAATAATTTCAGGATCGGTCACACCGGCCTGAGTGAGTTCGTTGGCAACGGTGACCGGGTGAATAATATATGGACTTGCTACGTGGTCTTTACGACGTTGATCCCGGTGTTTCAATGCAGCAAACTTGGTCGCTTTGAGAATAAGAGCTGATGGTTCTTCCATATGTAGAACTCCTTTGATTTCAGCTTTTAATTTAACATAACCTTGTGGTCTTGCAAGGGTGTCATAATGCTTCTTTCGCTGCCTTAATTAATTTTATTAAATCATCCTCGCTGGCATGCGTTAAATCGGCACCTTTTAAAAAAGACCTGACTTCTTTTATGATATTAGTTCGAGAAGGCTTCTTTGAGTCTGACCACCCATATTTTTTAGTCAAATGTGGATTTCGTTTTTCATCAATTGCTGAACCAATAGTTTCAGCAAAAAAACGATCATTGTCATTTCTGCAAAGGTCTGGACTTTTTTCTAAGACCCAAATAGCTGCATCAGCAATCTGCTTTACACGCTTTATGCGGTTATATGTATGCCCATGTACCTTTTTATTACCTTTATTTTCATTAACATCATTAAGGAAATATTTTTCTAACTCAGGTGGAATTTTAAGACCTTTATCTCTCACCAGCTTTATCACTTTTTCAGGCAATAAACGACCATTAACAGGAAAAACAGGAGCTAACTTTCTTCTAACATTCAATGTGCACTTGCGAAACAGCGTGTATCTTTCTGGATCCTCCAACTCAATTAACTCCATAAATTGCGGATCGACACCAACCCACAATGACAACAAATCATCAATTGTCCAATATTCTTCATTCAGCCATTTTTTCAGGCGTGGTTTATATTGCCACTCAGGATACGTCCCCTCAGGACTGATATTAAATTTTCCCAAAGTATTATCATCAGACATGTCTATTAATCTTATTCACATTTAACGGTATGATTTCACCGGCCTGATTATCAGTGACGCAATAATCAGTCCAGGCATCCATCAACTTACTACGTTTAATTAGCAAGTCGCCCCTCTGGTATGCGGCCTCAGTGGCATTACTAAGTGTATGCGCCAATGCTGCTTCCGCTACCTCACGAGGATAGCTAGTCATTTCAGCGCACCAATCACGGAAACTGGAACGAAAACCGTGTACCGTTAAACCGTCATGTGTTTTTTTCAATAATTGCCTTATGGATGCTTCACTAATTGATTTTTTAGTTTTCAGCCCCGGAAAAAGGAAGCATTTATCATAACCTTTAATCTCTTCAAGAATAGCCAGCGCTTCAGATGATAATGGCACTCTGTGTTCCCTCCCCGCCTTCATACGCTCTGGCGGTATAATCCATAGATTATTTTCAAGATCAATCTCAGACCAGAGCGCTTCTCTGGCCTCAGTGGCACGTGTAGCTGTCAGAATAGTAAATGCCAGAGCTTTAGCCGACACAGTATCAACCTGTCTCAACCCACAGAAGTATGCAGGCAGTTCCTTGTACGACATAGCAGGAAAGTGTCTTACTTTCTGCACCTTATTTCGTTCAGGTAACTGTGTATTTAAGTGCCCACGCCAACGTGCAGGATTCTCGCCTTCTCTATAACCTCGCGCCTTTGCCCAGTCCAAAATATTCTCAATTCTCTGGCGCACTCGGGACGCTGTCTCAGTTTTTGTAAACCAGATCGGTTCAATCACAGCTAAGACCAATCCAGTATCCACACTCTGTACAGACAGATCACCTATTATGGGGTAAGCATAAGTTTCCAGCGTGTTCCGCCAGTACATTTCATGTTTTGGATTTTTCCAACCGGCTTTATGAGAATCGATGAACGTGGTCGCGCACTGTTTAAACGTTATTGATTTGGCATCTTCCAGTTTTAATGCAGCCAATTCTTTACGTTTTTGCTCAATAGGATCAATCCCATTTTGACGCAATTTTCTACATTTATCTGCTGCATCACGTGCATCAGCCAGGCTAATAGTCGGATACCCACCAAGGCCATGACTTTTATCTTTACCATTAACCTCGTAACGATATATCCATGACTTACTACCAGACTGACTAATCTGCAGGTAAAGCCCACGACCATCAGCCAGCATTCCTTTCTTTGTAGCTTTGTTTATTTTAACTGCTGTCAGTTTATTTATTGTATTCGCCATACAGTCACCTATTTGTTATCAAGCCACGGCTACCTACGGAACTACCCACGGCATACCTACGGATTATATCAAATATTCTGGTACGTTACAGCACACTATTTTATTAAAATATACTATATACAACGAGTTAAATGGACGCTTTGGGTTGTTACGGAACGCTAATACGACAGACTTCCTCTCTGCCAAATAAACTAATTCCTGCAAGTGCTTTTCTTAGAACAACCCTGAATCCGTAGCTTCAGGATAATGACTTATAAACAAGTCTAAGTCTGATTCATTCTATTATTTTTCTGCCAATACAAACCACCGACAGTCGTAGCCGCCAATGCCAGTATAAAAACAACCATACCGGTTATTGTTAAATTTGAATGTTCCAATAAAGGATAAAACATGCTGACTGCAACAATGAGACCAACCGCCAGGCAATGTAACCATATTTTTGTACTGGCTATATTCGCTGTGATATAACCGCCTATAAACATGGTCGCCGCAAAAAGCGGAATACCAACGATATATCTAAAAAAGCCTACAATATCATTTAAAAACGGATAGTTTTTTGCCAGTGCGACATAACCGACTGCGATAAAAATATATGCCAGTTGCAACATAAGTATAGCGACAAGAATAAACACTGTACCTGCAATAATCGCTTTTATACTTCTCATCAATAAATCTCTGGTTACGTTGTTGGTTACCATTCTTTTCTTTAATCAACAAATGGCTTCTCATCGAATAGACTGAACAGAACTACTGCAATAAACGATGCCATGCCTCAAATCCATTTTCTTTTTATTGTATATACATCTGCTCCAATCGGGCATAGCTGAAATTTGTAGTGTTTTTTCATCCTGATAAATCAGGTAATAATTCCGGATCTTGCTGGCCGTTGAGGCGTGGTCGAACTCGGAAAATTGTAAATTACTCTTTATACAACGGCTCTCAAGCACAGGAATTTTTGAAGCGGTAAAAATACTTTCGACCATCAGGGCTTTTTGCTGGCACTGTTTCAGTGTTTGCGTATTGACAAAAGAAGCGTTGATATCACCCGCGCCATTTTGTGTGAGTGTTATCAACAGGAAGAGTGTTTTCATGTGCAGTGATAATTGTGAAAAACCGAATAAAGCAGTTTTATTCTTTGCTACACAATTATAGTTAAAAGAAAATAACGTGTTTAGCAAAAAACGAACGGTTCAAATTGCTCCTGAAACGCATCAATTCAAGGCGAAAGTCGCATCACCCTCCTGGCTCCTTTGCGTCATAACACAATCACGACCGTCCAGCCATGGAGCAGTAGCACATGGACATGCTGCTTTCGAAGCAAAGGATGGGAATACATGTGAGTTTACAAGTGTTTACTGCTACGCAGACCCCATTTTTTAAGGTGGAATATGGAGTTCTGTGGTTAGCCAAATTATCGCTAAAAACTTACTTAACACCCTTACCTATAAGGTAACCACTGTATTGTTTGTCCGTACCATTAATGTGGTTAATTAACCATGCCTTGAGATACTCCACCGCATTACTCATGGCAGTGTCATGATCCTTTTCATATTCAGCAAGAACTTCGCGTACTTTGTTGAACATCTCTTCATGCTGTTTCTTATGCGCTTCAAAATCAGGATAGTCATTATCGCGCATTAAACCTTCTTCATAGGTAAAGTGTGTTTTTGTATAGTCGACCAGTTCATCCAGTGCTTCACGCTCAAACTGTTCACCTGTCGAATAGTCCACTGCTGTCTGCAACTGGTTTATCAGGTTTAGTAGTTTTTTGTGTTGCTGATCAATAGAATCGATGCCCACGCTGTAGCTGTCTTTCCACTCAACAAACTGTTTTGCTGCCATCTTTTTATGGACAAACGGAATAACAACCAGTATTGCTATCAACGCCCAGGTTAATGGACTGCCAGGCCCCACTAAAAGCCCCAGTATCACTGCTATAATTAATGTCAGAATAAGTAGCGATACACCGAACATACACATTCTTCTATTCTGGCAATAAGATTTTTTCATGCGCATTATTCCTTAAAGAAACTTTGATTTAACATAATTGATGGGGTTATTAGTTGATACAAAAAATCATTAGCAGTACAAATTATACCGCAACACTAACTACTAATTTTAAACATACGCTGCCTCCTATAAAAATGACCTAAGTCAACTCAGCAAAAGAAATCCAGATCCTAACCCGCCATCTCATCAGAGACACCTGAATATAGGCAAAGCAACATACCAGTAGCTTGACTTAAATCAAAGACCTATAACGTTATAAAGAACAATATCATGGCCATCTAAATCTTAGTAGGCAATGCTTAAAAACATGTCAGCAAACAGCAACAAGAGGGCGTTACTGATGAACAAAAAAGGCTTTGTTTCGCTGGTTGGCGCAGGTCCAGGTGACGCGGAACTACTGACCATTAAAGCACTGCGTTTGCTTGAGCAGGCTGATGTTGTAGTCTACGATCGTCTTGTCTCTAATGACATTCTCAGTTTGATACCAACAGGCATCAGCCGCATTTCCGTTGGCAAGGAAGTTGGCAAACATTGCGTACCACAAAACGAGATTAATGAAATCATTGTCAACCTGGCAAATTCCGGTCGTAAAGTTGTGCGCCTGAAAGGTGGAGACCCTTACATGTTTGGCCGCGGTGGTGAAGAAGCGCTAGTCTTGAAAAAACACCATATAGCCTTTGAAATAGTACCCGGTATTACTGCAGCATCAGGTTGCAGTGCTTACAGTGGTATCCCGTTGACTCATCGCGGTATGAGTCGCCGGGTGCAATTCATCACCGGACATTTTAATAATGATGAACCACTGGATCTCAACTGGCAGTCCATTGCTGATCCGGATTCAACACTGGTCATTTATATGGGGCTGTCAAACCTGCCGCTGGTGATAGATGCATTGATTGATGCAGGTCTGTCTGCAGCCACCCCTGCTGCTGCAATTCAAAATGGAACCACAACATCACAGAAACGCTTAATCACTCGACTCGATAAGCTCAATGAAGCAATACAGCGGAAACAAATGCAAGCACCGGTAATGATTATCATCGGTGAAGTAGTATCGTTGGCTGATGAGCTTGACTGGTTCCAGTCTGAACTTGAAGAAAATTATTATGAAAAAAGCGCTGTTCATCATTAATTTACTGGTTATGCAATTATTTATCCAGTCCGCCATTGCAGAAGTAGACACTACGCGTCAGAACGAATTACGGTATTTTGTTAAACATGACTGCGGCTCATGCCATGGCATGACCTTAAAAGGTGGATTGGGACCTGCCCTGTTGCCTGAGAGATTATCAGCAATGCCTAAAAGTTTTCTGGTCAGCACCATTTTGGAAGGCCGCCCGAACACCGCCATGCCTGCGTGGAAAAGTATGCTCACTGTCGATGAAGCTTCCTGGATTGCCGAGCAATTACAGCACGGACAATTGTTGTATAAGTCGCAGCATGGATTTATACAACCATCGCAATTGGCGGAAACCAATAAAGCCATGAGTAAACCGTAATGCAACGACTGCCGCTACCAACCCCGCTATTATCTCTGCCTCAGTTATTTTTACTACTTGCCTTGTTATCAACTAACGTTAATGCTCGAGGTACAGGTGATCTCGGCATTGTCATTGAACGCGCCACTGGCAGCGTACAGGTAATTGAAACCAGTAACAACACCACTCTGGGTAGAATTGAAGGTCTGGGCGACCTGTCTCACGCCTCTGCTGTGTACTCACGCGATGGCCAATATGCCTATGTTTTTGGCCGCGAAGGTGGTTTGACAAAAATAGATATTCTTAATAAAAAACTGGTAAAACGCATCATACAATCAGGAAACAGTATTGGCGGTGCCATTTCTCAGGATGGTCGTCTGGTTGCGGTATCAAATTACAAACCCGGTGGAGTTAAAATTTTTGATGCCGATACGCTGACTCTGGTTGCTGATATCCCAGCGAGTTATGGTAATGACGGCTTGCTTTCAAAAGTCATTGGACTGGTTGACGCTCCCGGTCAAAAATTTGTTTTCAGCCTGTGGGATGCCGGTGAAATCTGGATTGCTGATTTATCGAATCTGAAGACTGACAATACTGGCGGCAATACTAGCAAACCACGAATCACCAAGTTCAAGGGCATCGGCAAAAATCCCTATGATGCTTTAATTACACCCGACGGCCGTCACTATATTGTGGGTCTGTTTGGTGAAGATGGCATGGCGCTGCTGGATTTATGGAACCTGGATGCTGGCGTTAAACGTATTCTTGATGGTTACGGCAAAGGCGAAAAGAAGCTTCCAGTGTTTAAAATGCCGCACCTTGAGGGCTGGGCGATTGCCGGCAACTTTGCTTTTATGCCCGCTATTGGTCGTCATGAAGTGTTGGTTGTTAACACCCTTGACTGGACAGAAGCTGGTCGTATAAAAGTCCATGGGCAACCGATTTTTGTTATGGCTCGCCCGGATGGTCGTCACATCTGGGTGAACTTTGCAGTGCCGAACAATGACACCTTGCAGATAATCGATACCCAGTCGTTAAAAATCATTAAAACACTGACCCCCGGCAAAGGCGTATTGCACATGGAGTTCGAGCCACGTGGTGAAGAAATCTGGGTATCAATTCGTGACGAAGACCGACTCGCTGTTTTTGACACCGAAACCTTTAAACAGCTCATCACCTTTGACGCAAAAAAACCCAGCGGCATTTTTCTTACTTCACGTGCCCACCGCATTGGTTTATAACCCGCAGGTATAAAACATGACCGACTCAGTAAATAACCCAGCAAATGATTCAATAAGCAGCTCAATAAATGATTTTTCACCTCTGGAACAGCACCTGTTAAATGACTTTCAACGTGATATGTCTTTATCGGCAACCCCCTATGCCGACATGGCAAAACAACTCGGGGTAAACGAAGAAGACGTTTTACAGTCAATGCAATCATTGCAGGAAAACGGTGTTGTCAGCCGTGTCGGACCGGTATTTCGACCCAACAGAATCGGTGTCAGCACCCTGGCTGCGATGTCAGTACCTGCAGACAAACTGGAATGTGTCGCTCGTATTGTCAGCGCCTTCCCGGAAGTTAACCACAACTACGAACGCGACCATTTATACAATCTCTGGTTTGTGGTCACCGCCTCCAGTGAAGAACATCTTGATATTGTACTTTATGAAATCGAACAGCACGCCGAACAAACATTAATGTCATTGCCTATGCTGGACGACTATTTTATTGACCTGGGCTTCAAGCTGACAAGTTCACTTACGGGCTCACCTAAACAGGCAAACCATAACGGATAACTCACATGCAACTAAATAAACAGGTATTGCATTTAAGCAGCAAAGACCGGGCACTAATAAAGGCCGTGCAAGGTGGTTTGCCCGTGGTCAGCCGACCTTATGCTGAAATAGCAAAAAAACTGAATTCCAGCGAAACCGATGTTATTTCACGACTGCAATATTTAATGGATAACGGTGCCATTAAACGCTATGGAGTTGTTGTGCGCCACAAAGAACTCGGTTATACCGCAAACGGCATGGTGGTATGGAACATACCGGATGACAAAGTTGAAGAACTGGGTATATGCATAGGCAACTATGACTGCGTAACACTCAGTTACCGCCGCCCTCGCCGCCTGCCCGGCTGGCCTTACAATCTATTTACCATGGTTCATGGCAGCAACCGCGAAGAAGTTACTCAAAAAGTTGCTGAAATTGTTGAGAAATGCGGCCTGGAAAATATTGACCATACCATTTTATTCAGTACTCGACGTTTTAAACAACGTGGCGCCAGCTACACGCAAAAAAACACCAGCAGTACAGCTAAAGCTGTAAAATTACAACTCGTTAAATAATCAGCCAAAATATTTTTTAAGCAAATCTAACGACATGCAACTAACAACGCTGGAACGCCACTTCATCAACAATTTTCAAGGTAACTTCCCATTACAGGAACACCCTTTTAAGACCATTGCAAAACAGCTCAATAGTAACGAAGACCTGTTAATAGAAACCGTTAAACAACTCAAGGCTAAAAAACTGCTGTCCCGATTCGGCCCTTTGTATGACGCGGCTCGCCTCGGTGGCGGTTTAACACTGGCCGCAATTGTGGTGCCTGAAGAGCGATACCAGAGTGTAACCGAGCTGGTTAACGCCTATCCAGAAGTCGCGCACAATTACCGACGTGAGCATGAGCTAAATATGTGGTTTGTGCTGGCGACTGAAACCCCGGTAGAAATCAGTCAGACACTCTCGTCAATCGAAAAAACAACGGGGTTGACGGTGTATAACTTCCCTAAACTACAGGAGTTTTATATTGGTCTGTGGTTGCATTTATCTGCCGATGGCAACCACACTACCGTACCTGTACCTCTGCAAGAGAAAACTAACACCACTGTAAAAAATGAACCACTAGATGATATCGACCGAAAACTAATCAACATTACACAAACCGGTTTTGTTATAGAACGCTCACCTTATCAGAAGATTGCAAACGAGCTGGGCATCACGCAACAAACAGTGATACAACGATTAAATAACATGCTGTCTAACGGCATCATTCGTCGTATAGGCGCTGTACCCAATCACTACCGGCTCGGGCTGACAGCAAACGGCATGACTGTGTGGGAAGTAGACGAAAATAAAATCACCCAATTGGGGAACCTCATCGGTCAACTGGATTTTGTCAGCCATTGCTACCAGCGACCTCGCCACCTACCCATGTGGCGTTACAATCTGTTTGCCATGGTGCACGGTGCCAACAAAAACGAGGTCAATGAAAAAGTGAAACAGATTGAAGCCGTATTAGGTAAAAACTGCAAAGCACATGAAACCCTGTTCAGTTCTGCCATCCTGAAAAAAACCGGCCTGCGGCTGGCGGCCTGAATAACTGACCACCTAACCATCACCCCTAATCCACATATTGAAATACACTAATGGCACAAAACTATGTTTAGATTAAGCCAGTACATGCATGCCCTGAAAGCCGATCCAAATAACAAGCCTCGCAGACCTATAGGCTCTGCTGTGCGCAAACCGACCGGTCCTGTGGTTATCTGGAACTTAATACGACGTTGCAACCTCACCTGCAAACATTGTTATGCTACCTCAGCCGATAAGAACTTTCCCGGTGAACTCGATACCGCCGGCGTATATAGCGTGATGGATGATTTAAAAGATTTTGGCGTACCCGTATTAATACTTTCTGGCGGTGAGCCACTAATGCGCCCCGATATTTTTGAAATATCACACCACGCCAAAGACATGGGCTTTTATGTCGGCCTGTCTTCCAACGGTACGCTAATTACTGAAGACAATATCCAGAACATCGTTGATGTCGGTTACAACTATGTCGGCATCAGTATCGACGGCATGCGCGAAACACATGATAAATTCCGTCGCAAACAAGGCTCCTATGATGAAGCCTTACGCGGTATACGCTTATGCCGTGACGCTGGCATAAAAGTAGGGCTGCGCTTTACCCTGACGCAAGATAACAAACAGGACTTACCTGCACTGCTGCAATTAATGGATGATGAAGGTGTTGACAAATTCTACCTTTCACACCTCAATTATGCCGGTCGCGGTAATAAAAACCGGGGCGATGATTTACACCACCTGATGACACGTGCCGCTATGGATCTGTTATTCGACACCTGCTGGAATGATGTGATCGCTGGCAAACGCCGTGAATTTGTTACCGGTAATAATGATGCCGATGGCGTTTATCTATTATTATGGGCAAGAAAACACCTACCCCAATATACTGAACAAATTGAAACCATGTTAACTAACTGGGGTGGCAATGCATCGGGGGTCAATATTGCCAATATCGATAATATTGGCAATGTGCACCCCGATACCATGTGGTGGGATTACACCATTGGCAGCATTAAACAACGGCCTTTTTCTGAAATATGGTTGGACACTACCGACCCTTTAATGGCCGGTCTAAAACTAAAATCACGACCTGTTGAAGGACGAT
>JAFLJY010000004.1 GCA_022712755.1 Gammaproteobacteria bacterium | reverse complement strand
AGCTTCCCCTTCGTACCCAAGGACAGCGGCAACATTTTGTCCGTTCATACGAGTGAATAAACTTTTTCCTTGCCACCTTTCTTTGCCAACATCGGCTTTTTTTGAACCGGCTCAATCGCCTGCCAGGCATCATATAAGGCGGGACGCATCAAATCATTCATCGCTGCATCGACTATGGCAAAGTTTTTTGTCTCGTTGTGCTTTAAATACAACACACGAGTTAACAATATACCGGCATTGCCGACGACAGCACGACCCGGTTCTATCAATATTTCAACGTCTCTATCACCCAGCCGTTTTAATACAGCGGCCATTTGCTCTTCCGGTAAGGGCGGTGTTTCATCTCGGTATCGAATACCCAGGCCACCGCCTAAATCCAGGTGCTGTAGTATTATGTTTATAGTCGCCAGGCGATCGACCAGTGCCAGCACCCGATCCAAAGCATCAACAAAAGGACTAACATCGGTCAGCTGAGAACCAATGTGGCAATCAATGCCTTTTATTTTCAAATGACTGGAATTTTTGATATTTTGATAAACTTCAAACGCATCATCAATAGCGATACCGAATTTATTGTCTTTTAAACCGGTTGAAATGTAGGGGTGTGTTTTTGCATCAACATCTGGATTCACCCGTAATGAGACCGGGGCTTGCACACCCTTGTTTGCCGCCACCTGTTCCAGCAAATGCAATTCTGCCTGTGACTCCACATTAAAGCAGCGGATGCCAACCTCCATTGCGCGTGCCATTTCTGCAGCGGTTTTACCGACACCAGAAAATACGATTTTACTGGCATCACCACCCGCACGTAAAACACGCTCCAACTCACCCATAGAAACAATATCGAAACCCGAGCCCAGCTTTGCCAGTATATTTAACACTGCAAGGTTTGAATTGGCTTTCACTGCATAACAGACCAGATGCGGTTGCTCGCCTAAGGCAGAATCAAAGGCTTTCCAATGCCGCTCAATGGTGGCACGTGAATAAACATAACAGGGAGTTTGCCAGGCAGTTATATTAGCGCTGATGTCTACATCTTCCGCCCACAGGCGACCTTCTTTATAATTAAAATAATCCATGTTTATCTGTTTTGTAGTGTGTTTTCGGTGGCAATGTTGTTTCTGCTGTCATCAGGCAAATACAAATCGCCCTGCATACCACAGGCAGAGGCCAATAATATTGTCAGTAATAGTAATGTTTTCACTGTTTATGTTAAAAACTCATTAATTGTTAATCAAGAATTGCTTATTTTGATTGTTGCTCGCCGATTATTATTGCAATATTCACCTTCTAACGAAACCCAAAACGCTCACTAAACAAAAAAATATGTCAGAACTGGATTCCATCATCATAGAAACACGAACCAACCCCGATGCTGCTATTATCTGGCTGCACGGTCTGGGTGCAGACGGCAACGACTTTGTACCCATTGTCGAACAGTTACAACTGCCATCACATTATGCGGTGCGATTTATTTTCCCACATGCCCCGGTTCGTCCCATTTCCATCAACCAGGGCTACCCAATGCCCGGCTGGTATGACATCAGCAGCCTTTCCATAGTTGAACAGGAAGATGAAGCAGGTATAAAAGAATCTTCCGCCATTTTAAAGCAACTTTGCGAGGAGCAGGAAGCCAGTGGTATCGATTCGCGCAGAATTGTTGTTGCCGGGTTTTCGCAGGGTGGCGCCATAGCCCTTCACTGTGGCTGCCGTTACCCTAAACCACTGGCCGGTATTATGGCACTATCGACTTATCTTGCTTTACCCGACACCCTGACAGATGAAATAAGTGATTACGCAAATGAAGTTCCAGTATTCATGGCACACGGCCGACAGGACGAGGTGGTTGCTTACGAACATGGCAAACAGGGCATGGAGCACCTTGAAGCGCATGACATGGACGTGCACTGGTATGAATATGATATGGGGCATTCCGTCTGTATAGAGGAAATTCATCATATTCGTCAGTGGCTTACTGAAATACTTTGAATAATTTGTATAAGTCTGGGTTTTTTCTGAAAGTCCGTGTCAGAGTTGAAATGACTGGTTTCGACACATAGCAGACGTTAAAAGAACAAGCTTTTTTCCACAGATAAACGCAGATGTTTTTTTTTAGCTTTCGCCGACGGCGAAGCTAACAAATAAACACTTGTATCTGTGTTCATCTGCGTCCATCTGTGGATAAAATTGTTTTTTTGTTAGTCCGCTAATGACCGAGCTCAGCCATTCACTCAACACGTAAATCTGGCACGTTTTGCAAACTCAAGCCTGAATATCTACCATTAATTTAGAATTATTAGCCGCCTTCAAAATTCAAGTTGTCAATATTTCCTTTAAAAATTCGCCTTTCTCGGATTGTTTGGCTATTATTAAAGCAACACTGATCAACTATTGTGACGTTCTACAGACTTTAAGCATGGATAAAACCGCTTTAAAATTAAGCATAGACCTGGCTCCAGCAGAACCATTGTGGAAGCTGGCACCCACACATGACCAGGATGGCGGTCCGGTTAGTGACTTATTAATGATTATTCCAAAACTTAAAACTCGACCTGAACCCTACATAAAAGACACACTGGCTAATATTGAGTTTGCACTCAAACAGTTTAACAATGAGGTTTTATTTGCCAACCTGGACATGAAGCTCAATACCCTTTGGGTCTCTTTTAAGGCCGTACCCGGTATTTACAGCGATATTGTTTCAGCACTAAAAACCAATGTTCCCGAAGCCTTACTGGTTGGTGACTCGCACTCTCGCTTACACAAAGATAAATAAGGAAATAACATGTCTACAACTGCAATGGATGCTGCCGCATTCACAGAAATGAAAGAACTAATGGGTGAGGCTTTTTTGGATATCATTTCCTTATGCCTGCAAGACTTACCAGAACAATCTATGTTATTAGAAACGGCTATTTCAAATAACGATGCTAATCAGATCTTCAATATTGCTCATCGATTAAAAAGTTCCTGCGGCACCATCGGTGCTTATGGTCTGGCTAAAAAAGCCGAAGCGATAGAGATAATTGGTCGTGAGGGCTCTACTCAGGGTGCTAATGAAGCCTTTACTGAACTACAGTTATCATTAGAAGAAGTGCTGGACATATTAAAAAAAGAAATCAGTTAAGAACCTTCTTTTCCCGTAGCTTCTCAATAAGCTGTGGCGGAATGTGCTCCTGAGAGTAGTGGCACATGGATGTGGCGTTTACGAACCAAAGGATGGACACGCCGTGAATACATCCCTGTAGGCTTAACGGTAGCATCCGACCACCATGGATGGTGGAAGTGCAGGTTTTGCAGGAGCAAAAACCTGCCATGCTACCGACAGTCTCAAGAGCACATTCCGCCACAGCTTATTGAGAAGCTACCCTTTCCTGCATAATTCTTAAAAAATCAGGTTAATAAATTTCGGTATGCAAGCGGCGATTTGCCTGTCCATTTTTTAAATGCACGCGAGAACGCACTTTGTTCAGAAAATCCGATTAAAAAAGCAACATCACCCATCTGATTCACCGGATTTTTGATGTATTGTTTTGCCATCATTTCACGAACACTATCAAGCAAAAATCGAAAGGTAGTTTGATGTTCGTGTAAACGGCGTTGCAAACTACGCTCGCTTAGATTTAACTCGCTGGCCACCAGCTTGTCGGTTACCTGACCATCCGGCAGATTATCTAATATTATTGATTTAACCTGTTGCACAATATCACCCTGTTTTATTTCGATAAGATATTTCATTAACATCTCATCATGCATCAAGGCTATTTGTTTATTGGCTGAAGACAGCTTCGCATCTGCATCCACTCTGGCGATGGTAAAACTATCCACTTCAGCATCAAAATGAACATCAGTTCGAAAATAATCAGTAATGTCTTTGATGTTATCTGGTTTTGGGCGGGCAAGATTCACTTCTGTTGCAACCAGCTCATCACCAAAATTAAACCGGCACATATGCATTAAGATGGCGATATTCAATGTATGTTGCTGTGGCTGCAGGTTGAGCGAATCATTAATACAAACACTTAGCTTTAAACCTGCCGGCGTATCGTCCAGTTTTATATTAAAACCTTCTGATACGACATGAATATAGCGGGTCATCCGGTGCATTGCACGCCGCAATGTTGAGCTCACTAACCAGGCATAGCCCAGTGCTCCCATCATCGACGGATGCCAGTGTTCAACCATTTTTACGGCAAAGGTAGGGTCATCAATAATCTTTACCGTTTCAGCCCAAAGCTGAGAGGTAAGCTTCACATCTATTCGTGCATTCGGGTTTGAAAGCAATAAGGGATCAATGCCCACCTTTAAATAAATTGGCTCCGGATCAATATCACAATGCTCTAAATACTTCCATAATAAACTGGTTATAGGCGCAAAACTGGTTAGTTGCATTGGCTTTCCTCAACTCGTCTTCCTGCATTCGTTTCGTGCCTTATTTACGTGCTAAGGCAATGGCTTTTCTTACTTGTTCAGGGGCGGTACCGCCAACATGGTTACGTGAAGCCACCGAACCTTCCAGCGTTAACACCTCAAACACATCATTTTCTATTTTATCTGAAAACTGCTGCAACTGGGCCAGTGTTAACTCGCTTAAATCTTTACCGCTGCTAATACCCATAGCCACGGCTTTGCCAACCACTTCATGGGCATCACGAAATGGCAGGTTTTTACGCACCAGATAATCTGCCAGGTCAGTGGCGGTAGAAAAACCCTGTTTCGCAGCAACGTACATATTGTCACGTTTACAAACAATCGCTGGCACCATGTCGGCAAAAGCACGCAAACAACCTAAAACCGTATCAACGGTATCAAATAAAGGCTCTTTGTCTTCCTGGTTATCTTTATTATAGGCTAATGGCTGCGACTTCATTAAGGTTAACAAACTAATGAGATTGCCATTTATCCGTCCGGTTTTACCGCGCACCAGCTCAGGCACATCCGGATTTTTCTTTTGCGGCATAATTGATGAGCCGGTACAGAAGCGATCCGGCAGTTCAATAAAATCAAACTGCGCACAAGACCAGATCACCAACTCTTCCGACATGCGAGACATATGCACCAGTAGTATCGCTGCAGCGGCGCAAAACTCAATGGCAAAATCACGATCGCTCACCGAATCCAGTGAATTTTGTGTGGGCGCATCAAAGCCTAGTTCTCTTGCAGTAAATTCTCTGTCTATCGGATAACTGGTTCCTGCTAACGCAGCCGCACCCAGTGGAGACAGATTCATGCGTTGCTGACAATCGGCAAAACGAGACGCATCCCGCTTTAACATTTCAAACCAGGCCATGACATGGTGACCAAATGTAACTGGTTGCGCTACCTGTAAATGGGTAAACCCCGGCATAATGGTGTCGGCCTCACGTTCGGCTACATCCAGCACTCCAGCAAGCAGCCGGCCTATTTCATTATTAATGAAATCAATTTGCTCACGCAGATATAAACGAATATCGGTGGCCACCTGGTCGTTTCTTGAACGCCCAGTGTGTAAGCGTTTACCGGCATCTCCCACCAGTTCAGTCAGGCGTGCTTCGATGTTCATGTGCACATCTTCAAGCTTTATAGACCAGTTAAATTCACCCTTGCTAATTTCCAGCTCAACCGTATCAAGCCCGCCAAGAATGGCAGCCAGGTCGTCATCAGTCAGCACCGCTATTTTATTCAGCATTTTGGCATGCGCCCGCGAGCCCGCTATATCCTGTTTGTACATGCGCTGGTCAAACTGAACCGAAGCGGTAAAGGCTT
>JAFLJY010000264.1 GCA_022712755.1 Gammaproteobacteria bacterium | reverse complement strand
TATGAATGATATCCTGCCAGCGGTTACGCCTCGTTGGCAGTTTATTGAAGCCACATTTCGTAAATTGATGCAGGTTTACGGTTATGGTGAGATACGCTTGCCGATTGTGGAAAAAACCGAGTTATTCAAACGCTCTATTGTCATCGATTCTGGAAATCCAGAAAAAATGATCGAATAAAACCAGAATCAATGATCGGTTAAAACCAGATTAGGTGATCGGAATGTTCCAGAATGAGTGATCGGATTGGGCCAGAATACCCAAGAGCTTCTTTGGATGTTGCATTAAGATTAACACCTAGGAATATGCGAATCGCGCCGCCATTTTTTTTAAAGTTAACTAAGTTATCAATTATGTTTTTAAGGCCACTTACACTTACAAAAGCGACAAAGGCACTGAAAGAAGTGAAGTTTCCGCTATCTATAGCTTCTATTATGTGTTGCCCAGCCGATTGCTCGATATCTGAATCTAGCCCTTGCCCAATAAATGTTAATTCCATGATTATTTGGTGCTCTTAGATGATTGTTCCAAATACTAATTGTATTCTCCTTGAGAGACTACATAAAAAATTCCTCATAATCAATTTAACAGACGCTCTAATAAATGGCGGCTGACAGGATGTGAGGGGGGTCACTTTTCATTTTTCTTTATGTTAGATTTCAGTTTCTCCACCAATTTTGATTTATCTTCTTCCTTGCGCAGTTCAAAAAGTAAATGTTCCCCTGGTGCAAGGGAGGCAATCAATGTCCAAAGTTGAACAAGTGTCAGTATTCCTACAATCGAAAAAGAAATACCCCTGAATATTTCAGTATGCGCTACAAACCAGTCAATTTGTTTGAATATTGGTGCGGCAATGCTAATAATCAAAACGGTAGCAAGAATGAATGTAGAAACAGCGAGTGGTTTTAATAGTCGGCTAATTTTCCTGACTTCCTCTTTTTTGTTCTTGGTGTTTTTATCAAAAATCCTAGTTAATATAGTTGGGTATACAATGGCAATCCATGCGCCCATAACGCCAAAGATAATAGCTGCTGTGGTTCTTAATGCTTCGTACAGTTTAGATTGTTCCTCAAACGGAATGCCGCCCCCGAATGAATAACAAACGTATCCCACAATAAGTACAATGGTTGTAAAGATAGTGGTCAGCATTAACCTAATTCTTGAAGCAGAGTTTGGCGGTTAGTTATAACTGCATTGAGCAGTGATTGTGCATTCACTATTTCTTTGTTCTCTCTTGTGATATCGAGTTCAATGGTTTGTTTTGCCAGTGAATGACTTAACCAGTAAATTTCATCATCACCTTTCAACTTGAAACCCGCATTATCCCATTTTGTATCATGGTTATTTTCCCATTCTGCAATAATAGAATTTAACTCTGCTTCTTCGGGTGTGATGCTGAACTCATATTTTACCTTTACTTCATGATTCAGTTGGGGTGGGGTCTGAACTCCAAGTTTTACAAGCATTCTGTTCAAGAAGGTCATGTCGGTTTGTGATTGAGGAGAAAGAAGGTTTTTCCGGTAGATGGTGCGTATGTTTTCCCGATTGTTGATGATGAAGTCAATTTTCCCTGGTTTCTTCTTCTGAAAACTTTTGAACATGGGGTTTAGGTCAAGTGGTTCCGTATTTTCGCCTGTACGGTAGCCAATTATCGAATGGTCGGCCTCATTATCATCTTCATTCGTGACAACGTAACTTGTCCATTTAGCGAGGAAAGTTTTCAAGTATCTGCACAGATTTTGATGACCGTTTACGGAGTGATTGAAGCGAATGGTTGCAAGGATGTTTTGGTTAGGGATGAACCAAAAATAGGTTGCGTAACCGGGAATATAGTTTTCTGGTAATTCAGTTAATGAAATGTCTGCTTCACCAACCTTGCTTGTAGCGCTAACGCTAGCAACATTACCTTCAATAGAAGGTGTTTCATTCCAGGTGGTAACTATGAATTCCCCGGTGGGGATGGATTTTCGTTATATCAAAGCAGTAGGTGAGATAACCTTCTTCGCCATCTTCTATTGCGTAGGTACATGTTTCTCCAAGGTCTTTACCGTTAACCCACGTTGATAATTCATCTAGGGTGTCTGCAAGTCCGCAGAATTCTTGATTGTTATTACCACGTTTGTAATAGCCGCAACGGGTAATACCGTAAAAATTTATCGATGCTTCTTCTATCATAGTTGCTTGCTCCCTTAGCTTTTTAAGCATTCTAACTTGTTTTGCTTCAAAAATTCAGATCGAAAACTTATATTTATCCAGCGTATCAATTGATGCATATTTTTGAGCAGCGCCGAACCCGCGTGTATTGCGCGGAGTTTGGGTGATCTTTAGGGGGTGTTTATCAAGAAGCCGCAGCGACAAGATGGGAAACAAATGCTGGGCCCGGAATGAATTATGTTTTCGACCCGCTGACTTATAGTCCGTGGGTCCACGCATAAAAATTCCGTAAGCGGATGAAAATAAAGAAAATAAATGGTGGGCCTGGAAGGACTCGAACCTTCGACCTGCCGATTATGAGTCGGATGCTCTAACCAACTGAGCTACAGGCCCGTATTGTGATGGCGATGCTAAAAATGAAATCGCGGTATTGCCGAACTGGGGGGAAGCGGCGATATTTTATAGTGCTTTGCCTGCTGTGTCATCCTGACTATCAGTTTTAATCTTCGTCATCGCCGAGGAAACTGCGCAGGTTTTCTGCGCGACTTGGGTGGCGAAGTTTGCGTAGCGCTTTGGCTTCGATCTGGCGTATGCGTTCGCGGGTTACGTCAAACTGTTTGCCAACTTCTTCCAGGGTGTGGTCGGTGTTCATGTCGATGCCAAAACGCATGCACAGCACTTTTGCTTCTCTAGCCGTTAATGTGGTGAGGATGTTGCGGGTTGATTCGCGCAGTGATTCACCGGTAGCTGAGTCCATGGGTGCCATGATGTTTACGTCTTCGATAAAATCACCCAGGTGTGAGTCTTCATCATCGCCAATTGGGGTTTCCATGGAGATGGGTTCTTTGGCGATTTTGAGTACCTTACGCACCTTGTCTTCTGGCATTTCCATTTTTTCTGCCAGTTCTTCCGGTGTTGGTTCGCGACCCATTTCCTGTAGCATCTGGCGGAAGATGCGGTTGAGTTTGTTGATGGTTTCAATCATGTGAACAGGGATACGAATGGTGCGTGCCTGGTCGGCAATGGAACGGGTAATCGCCTGTCGAATCCACCATGTGGCGTAAGTAGAAAACTTGTAACCACGGCGGTATTCAAATTTGTCGACGGCTTTCATCAGACCAATGTTGCCTTCCTGAATTAAATCGAGGAATTGCAGTCCGCGGTTGGTGTATTTTTTTGCGATTGAGATAACCAGTCGTAAGTTGGCTTCGACCATTTCTTTTTTGGCGCGACGCGCTTTGGCTTCGCCAATCGACATTTTGCGGTTGATTTCTTTGATGTCTGAAATGGTCAGGCCGAATTCTCTTTCTATCACTGCCAGTTTTTGCTGGGTAATTTTGATTTCAGGCGCCAGCTCTTTTAGTTTTTCTGAGTACTCGTGCCCTTTGCAGTATTTATCAACCCATTTGGTATTGATTTCGTTTTGCGGAAAGGTGGTGATCATTATCTTGCGCGGCATGTGTGCTTTGGTGACGGCAAGGCTAAGGATGTGTCTTTCCAGTTGGCGTACGCGGTTAATGGTGCCGTGAAGGTCGATGGTTAAGCGATTGACCAGTAATGGTGTGTATTTGAATTCCAGAAAAGCACCCGCCATAGCGGTACGCGCTTTACTGATTTCTTCAGTGGTGCTGTCTTTTTTCTCTATGGTGTTCTGGCAACGAGTATGTGCACGTTTGATTTTGGAGAAGAGTTTTTTGACTTTTTCGATATCCGGACCGGTATCGGTGGTTTCTTCTTTTATGACGGGCTTACCAGCCGCGGCCATTTCGGCTTCTTTTGCTGCTCTAAGCAGGGCTTCTTCGGCGAGTCGGTCGAGCTCTTCATCGCTTTTGTGGAAGTCTACCATTAGTTCGTTAAGGCGTTTTTCACCAGCCTGTACCAGCTCCCACATGTCAATGGTTTTGCTAACCGTTTTCGGGTTTGTCGCCAGGGCATGCAATACCTGTTTTAAGCCTTCTTCAATACGTTTGGCGATTTCAATTTCACCTTCGCGGGTTAGTAGTTCAACGCTGCCCATTTCGCGCATGTACATGCGTACCGGATCAGTGGTGCGACCCAGTTCGGTTTCGATTGATGCCAGTGCGGCAACAGCTTCTTCGGTGGTTTCATCATCGGCTTCACTGACGGAGGCATCGGTTAATACCAGTGACTCGGCTTCAGGCGCGGTTTCCAGCACTCTGATACCCATATCATTGATAGTGTTGATGATGTCTTCAATTTGAGAGGGGTCGACAATGCCTTCAGGTAAATGGTCATTAACCTCGGCATAGGTAAGGTAGCCTTGCTCTTTTCCTTTAGCGATAAGTGTTTTAAGACGTGATTGTTTGTCTTGTTCCAGGATTGGAGATGCCATAGAATTACCCATAATTAATATATGCCCGAAATATTGCGTGTATAAGGTCGTTAGCCTAAATTATTACTGTCTCAGTATGTTTATGACCAGGTCGAGTGCTGAAAATTCCAGAACTATATACGGCGCTGTCATTCCTGAGCGGAATCCACCATTTTACCAGCATATGGCTATTGTTTCTATATTTTAAGCGGCAAAATAGGCCTGATTTGCCTTGGAGTTGGCACGATTTTCTCCGGATAATGCGTGCTTCTGTTTTCGCGTTGCACATGGAAGACGAAATCAGTGTTAGAGTGTGGTTGTTATTAGCTTTGATGAGATGGTTCTGTCGGTGACGCTCTATAGAAATGCAAACAAATGAGAGAGTAAGTAATATGGTATCGCTTGAAACCCCGGTATGTGAATTTGATAAGCCAGTTGAGGATTTTTCTTTGCCTGGTATTGATGGGAAAATTTGGACGCCAGAAATAGCGCGCGGTGAAAGAGGTTTGCTGGTGATGTTTATCTGTAACCATTGCCCGTATGTGAAGTCAATACGCGAACGTATTGTGCGTGATACACGAGAGTTGAAGGAATATGGCGTGAACACCGTTGCTATTATGTCGAATGATCCGACAGAGTATGAAGAAGATTCGTTCGATAATATGAAAAAGATTGCGCTGGAGTTTGATTTTCCATTTCCGTATTTGCTGGATGAAACGCAACAGATAGCAAAAGCCTATGGTGCAGTGTGTACCCCGGATTTTTTTGGTTATAACGATAAAATGCAGTTGCAGTATCGCGGGCGTTTAGATGAAAGCCGCAAAGAGACAGCTGCCGCAAATGTTAAGCGTGATTTATTTGATGCCATGAAACAGGTTGCGCAAACTGGTCGGGGGCCTGAGTTGCAAATACCGAGCATGGGTTGCTCTATTAAATGGAAAAACAATGAGCAGTAGCAGCAGTGGTACAGGGATGTGCCGTTAACGAACCAAAGGATGGACATGGAGGTGCTGTTATGTCCATGGCTGGACGGTATATAGAAAATGCAGGAGCAGTTTTCTTGTAACGGACCAAAGGATGGAATAACTAATGGTTAATTATTAATGAAAAGCTTAAACACAGCACAAGCATTAACCATTAACCATTAACCATTAACCATTAACCATTAACCATTAACCATTAATCTTCGCTTGCTCATTGTGCCAAATTAAGGGAAAATACGCGCCTTTCAATGCTGTCTGACTTGACATTTTATCTGCTTCTATTTGTCTTACTCATTGATTCCAATAATATTTTTGTCGCTTCGTAGGCGCCAGGTTCGGCCTGCTGTGGTGGCTTTTTCAGTTACAAAAACTTAATCGGAGAGCACTATGCCTTCACGTAGAGACTTAGCAAATGCCGTTCGTGCCTTGAGTATGGATGCCGTTCAACAAGCAAATTCCGGTCACCCCGGTGCGCCAATGGGTATGGCGGACATCGCGGAGGTGCTGTGGAATGATAATTTAAAACACAATCCAGCCAACCCAAAGTGGACTGATCGCGACCGTTTTGTTCTTTCTAATGGTCATGGTTCAATGCTGATTTATTCATTGCTGCATTTAAGCGGTTATGATTTAAGTATTAACGATCTGAAAAACTTCCGTCAGTTACATTCTAAAACACCAGGTCACCCTGAGTATGGTTATGCGCCAGGTGTTGAAACCACTACCGGTCCTTTGGGTCAGGGCATTACCAATGCAGTGGGTATGGCCATTGCCGAACGTGCGTTAGCGGCTGAATTCAACCAGGGCGGTCACAACATTGTTGATCACCATACCTATGTGTTCCTGGGTGATGGTTGTTTGATGGAAGGTATTTCTCACGAAGCCTGTTCATTAGCTGGTACCCTGGGTTTAGGTAAGCTGGTTGCGTTCTGGGATGATAATGGTATTTCTATTGATGGCCATGTTGACGGCTGGTTTACCGACGATACACCGAAACGTTTTGAAGCTTATGGCTGGCACGTTATTGCTGATGTCGATGGCCATGACTCTGAAGCTCTTGCTAAAGCGCTGGAATTTGCCAGAGCAATGACTGACAAACCAACCATGATTTGTTGTAAAACCACCATTGGTTTTGGTTCGCCAAATAAAGCGGGCAGCCATGCCTGTCATGGTGCGCCACTGGGTCAGGAAGAAATCAATATGACCAAAGCCGCTTTAGGCTGGGATCACGATGCTTTCGACGTACCTGCTGATGTTTATGCTGGCTGGGATGGTAAGGAAAAAGGTGCTGCTGCAGAAGCGGCATGGAATGAAAAATTTGCTGCTTATAAAGCAGCGCATCCTGAGCTGGCTGCTGAATATGAACGTCGTATGGCTGGTGATCTGCCGGCTGACTGGGCAGATAAATCTGCAGCTTATATTGCTGAATGTAATGAAAAAGGTGAGTCTAAAGCAACCCGTCAGGCTTCACTGGCATCAATCGAAGCGTATGCGGCTGCATTGCCGGAAATCTTCGGTGGTTCTGCTGACCTGGGCTGTTCCAACCTGACTGAATGGTCTGGTTATAAACCCATGCGTGCCGATACCCCTGCTGCTAACTATATTAACTACGGTGTACGTGAGTTTGCCATGTCAGCCATTATGAATGGTGTTGCTCTGCACGGTGGCTTTATTCCATTTGGCGCAACATTCTTAATGTTCTCAGAATATGCGCGTAATGCACTGCGTATGTCTGCGCTGATGAAGATTCAAAGTATTTTTGTTTACACGCATGACTCAATCGGTCTGGGTGAAGACGGTCCTACGCATCAGGCGGTAGAGCAAATCCCGACTCTGCGCATGATTCCAAACATGAATGTTTGGCGTCCGTGTGACACGGTAGAAAGTGCCGTGTGCTGGCAGCAGGCAGTTGAACGTAAAGACGGCCCGTCTACTTTGATCTTCTCGCGTCAGGGTCTGCCTCATCAGACTCGCACAGATGAGCAAATCGCCAATATCGCTAAAGGTGCTTATGTGCTGAAAGACTGTGATGGCACACCAGATGTCATTATTATTGCGACAGGTTCAGAAATTGGACTGGCAGTCGGTGCGGCTGAACAAATTACTGACAAGAAGGTTCGCGTGGTTTCTATGCCTTCTACCAATGTGTTTGATGCACAGGATGATGCTTATAAAGAATCTGTACTACCAGCTGCGGTAACTGCTCGAGTTGCAGTTGAAGCCGCTGTGACTGATGGCTGGTATAAGTATGTAGGCACTGGCGCGGTAGTTGGTATAGACCGCTTTGGTGAATCTGCACCTGCTGATCAATTGTTTGAGTACTTTGGTTTTACTGTTGATAAAGTGGTTGAAGCGGTAAACAGCGTGGTATGAATTTACAGCCTTTAGCCGCAAAAAACGCAAAGATGGAATTTTATGTTTTCCTTTGCGATTTTTGCGTCCTTCGCGGCAAAAAACTTTTTTAATAAAATATTGGAGATATAAGTTATGACTATTAAAGTCGGTATTAACGGTTTTGGCCGTATTGGACGCATGGCATTTCGTGCGATCGCTAAAGACTTCTCAGATATAGAAGTTGTTGGCATTAATGATTTATTGGATGCTGATTACCTGGCATACATGCTGAAATACGATTCAGTACACGGCAACTTTGATGGTGACATCGCAGTTGAAGGCGGTAATCTGATTGTTAACGGTAAAACCATTCGTTTGACTGCAGAACGTAATCCTGCTGATCTTAAATGGAGCGACATCGGTGCTGACCTAATCATCGAATGCACCGGTTTCTTCTTAACTGAAGAAAGTTGCCAGGCACACATCGATGCCGGTGCGAAGAAAGTTGTTCAATCTGCACCTTCTAAAGATGGCACGCCCATGTTTGTTTACGGTGTTAACCATAATGAATATGCAGGTCAGGCAATTGTTTCAGCAGCGTCATGTACTACTAACTGTTTAGCGCCTGTTGCTAAAGTAATTAATGACAAGTGGGGCATCAAGCGTGGTCTTATGACCACTGTGCATGCTGCCACAGCAACACAGAAAACGGTTGACGGTCCTTCTATGAAAGACTGGCGTGGTGGTCGTGGTATTTTAGAAAACATCATTCCTTCTTCTACCGGTGCTGCAAAAGCAGTTGGCGTAGTTCTTCCAGAACTTAACGGCAAACTAACCGGTATGGCTTTCCGTGTACCTACTTCAGACGTGTCAGTAGTTGATTTAACCATTGAGCTGGAAAAAGAAGCAACTTATGAAGAAATTTGTGCTGAATTAAAATCTGCTTCAGAGTCTGGCGACATGAGCAAAACGCTGGGTTACACCGATGAGAAAGTCGTTTCAACTGATTTCCGTGGTTGTGGTTTCTCTTCTATCTTTGATTCACAGGCCGGTATTGCACTTGACGGTACTTTTGTGAAACTGGTTGCATGGTATGACAATGAGTATGGCTACACATGTAACATGCTTCGCTTCGTCGAGCACGTGTCTAAGTAAGGATCTTTTACCCTCTGGCGGCGTTGCAGAAGTAGTTTGAGTGCTCACGTACTGCGTGTACGCTCCGCGCTCAAACTACTTCTGCGCCTTGCCAGTAAACAAAATCTCCTCACTTATACAGTGATGCAGATAAAACACAGCCCGATTATGTAATCGGGCTGGTGTTTTTATAAAAATAAGTATTGTTTGTTAAGTAGTCATCATTATTTAACAAACTGTATTTCTATATTGAATTATAAACAATTAAGTATTTTTGGAGTTGTAGACATGGCATTCATCAAACTGACAGATTTAGATTTAGCCGGTAAGCGCGTGTTAATTCGTGCTGACCTTAACGTGCCGGTAAAAGATGGTAAGGTGACATCTGATGCGCGTATTACCGCATCTATGCCAACTGTAGAGCATTGTATGAAAGCTGGCGCGATGGTGATGGTCATGTCTCATCGTGGTCGTCCTGAGGAAGGCAAGGCTGATGATGAAAACTCGATGCAGCCTATCGCTGAGGTTATGTCTGACAAATTAGGCATGAATGTTCGGCTGGTTAAAGATTACCTGGATAATGCGCCAACTGTTGCGGCAGGTACTTGTGTATTGTTGGAAAACGTTCGTTTTAATGCGGGCGAGAGTAAAGACGATGAAACATTATCTAAAAAATATGCTGCTTTATGTGATGTGTTCGTGATGGATGCATTTGGTACTGCGCATCGTGCCCAGGCATCAACCCATGGTGCCGGTAAATTTGCTGATGTTGCCTGTGCAGGACTATTGCTATCTAATGAGCTTGATAGCCTGGCAAAAGCACTGGCCGAGCCAGCGCGCCCAATGGTCGCCATTGTTGGTGGCTCAAAAGTTTCCACTAAATTAACCGTACTTGAAGCATTGTCTGAAAAAGTTGACCAGTTAGTGGTTGGCGGTGGTATTGCGAATACGTTTTTGGCAGCAGTAGGACATAATGTTGGTAAGTCGTTGTACGAAGCGGACCTGGTAGATACCGCTAAAGAACTGATCGAAAAAATGGAAAAACGCGGTGCCAGTATTCCGATAGCAACGGATGTTGTTTGTGCAAAAGAATTTGCTGAAGATGCTACCGCAACCTTAAAAGATGCTTCTGAGGTTGTGGATGATGATATGATTTTTGACATTGGCCCTGATTCTGCCAAAGTGCTGGCTGATATTATTGAAAAAGCCGGTACTATTATCTGGAACGGACCTGTTGGCGTGTTTGAATTTGATCAGTTCGGTGAAGGTACTAAAACGGTTTCAATGGCCATCGCCAACTCACCCGGTTTTAGTCTTGCTGGTGGTGGTGATACCATAGCGGCCATTCAGAAATATGACATTTATGACAAAGTTACTTATATCTCAACAGCTGGCGGTGCCTTCCTCGAGTATCTGGAAGGTAAAACGCTACCCGCAGTTGCCATGTTGGAAGAAGCCGCAAATAAATAATTGTTCACGAGCCATAATGCTATGTGAATAAGTCCAGCCTGCTGTTATTTATGATGGTTATTTATGATGGTTATTTATGGCAGTATTAGCCGGCTTACTACTGATTTATCTGTATTACTAAAATGAGAGTGTAAAGAAAACATCAATGCGCAGAACGAAGATTGTTGCGACTTTAGGGCCGGGTTCCAGTTCATCTGAAGTTATTCTTGAGATGATACAGGCGGGTGTTGATGTGTTTCGCTTAAATTTCTCGCATGGCTCGCATGAAGAACAAAACCACCGTGTTAAGCTGATTCGGGAATGCAGTGAGAAAGCAGGGCGTATTGTTGGGATTTTAGCCGATTTACAGGGGCCTAAAATACGTACCCATAAATTTAAGGATGGACAGGTTCAGCTTATTCGAGGTGAAACTTTTATTCTTGATGCCAGCCTGGGTAAAAATGAAGGCACACAGGAACGTGTTGGCCTTGCATATAAAAATCTGCCAAAAGATGTCAAAAGCGGTGATATTCTCTTGCTCGACGATGGTCGTGTTGAATTAAAAGTGAGTGAGGTTGTTGGTGACGAGGTTCGATGTATCGTTAGGTACACTTCGGTTTTGTCCAATAATAAAGGCATCAATTTAAAAGGCGGAGGTTTGTCAGCACCCGCACTGACAGAAAAAGATAAGAAAGATTTGAAAGCCGCAGTGGCCATGGAGGTTGATTACATGGCTTTGTCGTTTGCCAGAAAGGCAGACGATGTCATACAGTGTCGTGAATTGGTAAGAGCAGCAGGCAGTGATGCCAGTATTGTCACTAAAGTTGAACGAGCTGAAGCGATAGAAAATATCGATGAAATAATTGAAGCCTCCGATGTAATCATGGTTGCACGTGGCGATCTGGGTGTCGAAATGGGTGATGCAGAATTGCCCGCGCTACAGAAATGCCTGATTAAAAAAGCTCGCAGCATGAACAAGGTAGTCATCACCGCGACACAAATGATGGAGTCGATGATTGACAACCCGATTCCAACACGCGCAGAAGTCTTTGATGTGGCCAACTCAGTACTCGATGGTACCGATGCGGTGATGTTGTCGGGTGAAACAGCGGTGGGTAAATATCCCGCTAAAACTGTTCGCGCCATGGGTCGTATTTGCGAACATGCTGAAAAACAGCGAGAGGCTATGGTTTCCGACCATCGTGTTGATCTTGTTTTTGGCAGGGTGGATGAAGCTATTGCAATGGCTACCATGTACACGGCGAATCACCTTAAAATGAATGCGATTGCTTCACTGACAGAATCTGGGGCAACGGTATTGTGGATGTCGCGTATAAGTTCCGGCATTCCAATTTATGCCTTAACCCCACGGCCGGGTACTTTAAGCAAGGTGACATTGTATCGTGGGGTTTACCCGGTGCGTGCTGACCTTAGCAAGCTGGCACCGATGGATGTAACTCTGGGTGTGATTGATTTGCTGAAAAGTAAAGGTATTGTTGAAACGGGTGATCGCATCGTACTCACTCGCGGCGATATGATGGGTGATCAGGGTGGTAGCAACATAATGAAGATCGTTAGTATTCATTAGCCCATGACTAATGAGAAACAAAAAAATTTATTTATAGATAGTTTATTTAATAGGAGGCTCAAATGGCTTTAATTTCACTGAGACAATTACTGGATCATGCTGCTGAAAACAATTATGGTATGCCAGCGTTTAATGTTAATAATATGGAGCAGGTGCATGCCATCATGCAAGCTGCTGATGAAACCAACAGTCCGGTTATTATGCAGGGTTCTGCTGGTGCACGTTCTTATGCAGGCGAACCGTTTTTACGTCACTTAATTGCTGCTGCCATTGAAATGTACCCGCATATTCCTGTCGTTATGCATCAGGATCACGGCTCAGAGCCTGCAGTTTGTCTGCGTTCTATCCAGTCTGGTTTTAGTTCTGTGATGATGGACGGCTCATTAGAAGCTGACATGAAAACACCTTCAAGTTTTGAGTACAATGTTGCCGTTACTAAAGAAGTGGTGAGTATGGCTCACGCTGGTGGTGTTTCAGTTGAAGGTGAATTAGGTTGTTTGGGTTCATTAGAAACTGGCGAAATGGGCGAAGAAGACGGTCATGGTGCTGAAGGCAAACTGGATCTCGATCTGCTGTTAACGTCAGTTGAAGAAGCTGCCGACTTTGTTGAACAAACCAATGTTGACGCATTAGCTATCGCTATTGGTACTTCACATGGTGCTTATAAATTTACCCAGGAACCTACGGGTGAAATTTTACGTATCGACCGTATCAAAGAAATTCATGCTCGACTTCCTAATACTCACCTGGTTATGCACGGTTCTTCATCAGTGCCACAGGAATGGCTGAAAATCATTAATAGTTATGGTGGTGATATGGGTCAGACCTATGGTGTGCCAGTATCAGAAATTCAGGAAGGCATTAAAAACGGTGTGGCTAAAGTTAACATCGATACTGATTTACGTATGGCATCAACCGGTTCTGTTCGCAAACATCTGGTTGAAAATACCTCTAACTTTGACCCGCGCAAATTCCTTAAGGAATCTACCGCAGCGATGAAGGGCATCTGTAAAGCACGCTATGAATCATTCGGTTCCGCTGGTAATGCTTCTAAGATTACACCGCTTTCACTTGAAAAGATGATTGATTTTTACAAATAATATAGACTGTAAAGATTGTAACGAAAAGGGGATCTTCGGATCCCTTTTTTTAAGTTTAAAATAAAGAGGTTATTATGGCTGAATTAGAAATTGAAGATCAAATTGTTGGTGATGGCGATGAGGCTATTGCCGGGCAAACGGTAGAAGTACATTACACCGGCTGGTTAACTGATGGCACTAAATTTGATTCTAGCCATGATCGCAACGAAACATTCAGCTTTAAGCTGGGCGGCGGTCAGGTTATTGCAGGTTGGGATCAGGGTGTAGCCGGTATGAAAATTGGTGGTGCGCGTAAATTAACTATTCCGCCAGAGCTGGGATATGGTGAACATGGTGCCGGTGGTGTGATTCCAGCGAATGCAACTTTGGTGTTTAAGGTTGAGTTGGTTGGGCTGAGTTAATTCACATTACTTAATTTACATGGATTGACAGGATACACAGGATAAAAAATATAAACCCTGCTTTTATCTTGTGTATCCTGTCAGTCCATGTAAATTAGGTTTTATCTGTTTTAAGCTGTGGCCGTGGTGCGTGTTATGTTCGGATTACCTGGCGAGATCAGCGCGTCAATCAAAGTATCGGGTAACTGCGCATCGCCCCCATTGTTATAAGGGTTGGTGAATATCGGGCAATCAAGGCGTTCACGTAGATCAGCACTGTTATCCATTTCATCATTCTGAGTATCATTCACGGAATTTAAAACCACACCGACTAATTGCAGCCCACGTGTTTGAATGGCTTCAACATTGAGTAATACTTGACTAATTGCGCCAAGCTTATCATCGGCTACCAACAAAACAGGTAGTTGTAAGGCAACGGCAAAGTCTGCATTGAGTCCATTTTCTGCTAATGGTGAATAAAACCCGCCAGCACCTTCAACCAGTAAAAAACCATCCTCGCTGCCCTGCAGGCAGATGTTAACTAGCTGCTGTGTTGTTAACGCTTTATTGACAAGATGTGCTGCGCGTACAGGTGAAACCGGAGGTTTAAATCGATACGGGCAGATATCAGATAATGCGCCCTGGTAATTAGCTGCTTTTTTTAATGCAGAAGCGTCTTGCGGGATAAGTTCGCCATCTTGCATCAGGCAGCCAGATTCAATTGGTTTCCTGGGGATAACGTTGATTTTACGTTGGTTAAGTTGCCTGGCAATGTTAACGCCAATAAAGGTCTTACCAACATCTGTACTGGTACCTGTAATAAAAACACCTTGTTTAGCTAACGTCATTGTGGCTCCATCAATAGATCTCTGGCATATTTATATTTTTCTGCGGTTTTTGTCACAATTAAATCTGGCAACTCAGGGCCAGGAGCGGTCTTATTCCAGTCAAGGGTTTCCAGATAATCACGTACAAATTGTTTATCGAAACTGACAGGGCTACTCATATTACGACGACCAGCCTGATATTCATCATTAGCCCAGAAGCGGGACGAATCAGGCGTTAAAACCTCATCTATTAGCGTCAGTTGACCATCCGTGTCGAGCCCAAATTCAAACTTGGTGTCGGCGATAATAATGCCGCGTGACAGGGCGAAATCTGCAGCCTCTTTATAGAGTTGCAAGCTGACATCGCGCACCTGACGTGCGATATCTTTACCGAGTAGCTGCTCAGACTGAGTATAGTCGATATTCTGGTCATGTGCGCCCACAGCTGCTTTTGTTGATGGCGTATAGATGGCTTCGGGTAATTTATCGGCTAATTGCAGATTAGCGGGCAGTTGAATGCCGCAGATTGAGCCTGTTGCCAAATAATCTTTCCAGCCGGAACCAATGATATAACCACGAATAATAGCTTCTACCGGCAACGCCTTTAATTTTTTAACAACCATGGCATGGTTGGCGACCTGTTTTCGTTCGTCCTCATTCGGTAAGACATCTTCCAGCTTTAGATTGCATTGCTGGTTGGGAATAATATGAGACAGCTTATTCAGCCAGAACTGCGTCACCTGGTTCAGGATAATACCTTTGCCTGGTATAGGGGTTGGCATAATGACATCAAAGGCGGAAATTCTGTCAGTTGTAACAATCAGCATGTGAGAATCATCGATGTCATAAATATCACGAACTTTGCCGCTGTGCAGTAGAGGTAAGCTTTTAATGTGGCTGGTATGTAGTGTGTTGCTCATGTTGATGTTTTTTTAAGGTAAACTTTTGTGGTCTGGTATTTTACGCTAACGGCCTGTAAAAATGGGAAAGTAAATATGGTAAAGATTAAAACGGTTAATGTGATACGTCATCTGGCATTTGAAGACCTCGCCAGTTTTACCTCAGTGATGCAGGCGAATGCTTATCAGATTAATTATATTGAAGCAGCGTATGACGAGATGTCTTTACTGGATGCTCTGTCTGATGATTTGCTTATTATTTTAGGTGGGCCAATCAGTGTTAATGATACTGCATTGTTTCCATTTATCGAGGCAGAAATCAATTTATTAAAACGGCGTTTAGCTGCTGATAAACCCACGCTGGGAATATGCCTTGGCGCACAATTGATCGCCGCAGCATTGGGCGCAAAGGTGTTTTCTGGTAAAGAAAAAGAAATTGGCTGGTTTCCGCTAACATTGACAGCAGCCGGTGAGCAGTCGGCATTGCGTTATATCAGTGCAGAGCATTGCAATATGTTGCACTGGCATGGTGAAACCTTTAATTTGCCGGATAATGCGGTGTTACTTGCCTCCAGTGAGAAATATCCAAACCAGGCGTTTGGTTATGGCAATAATGTGCTTGCCTTACAATTTCACCCGGAAATCACCCAGCGCGATATGGAAAAGTGGTTTATCGGCCATATAACAGAAATTATGCAGGCAGAGGGGGTGAGTGTTGCTCAGTTAAGAGAAGAAACGCATCGATATGCCAATCGTTTAGAAGTGCAGGGTGAGCTGTTTTTTAATAGCTGGTTAAATCAGGTTGTATAAGGTGTAGTCTGCTTGGTTGAGAGATTGATATAAATATAACCTGACAGATAGCATCGAATTGGAGCTGGTCCAAATCACACATGTTTATGTGTTATTTATCAATGACCGCATCCACAAAGGCGACATTGGCATATTTTTTTAGAAAACGAATAAAATCTGGCAAAACAGACATTTATATATAGGTAGGTACAGGTATTGCGTGTGGCGCAATAGCATGCATACTAAGTAAGTAAATGATTAAAACTTTTGAGCACAAGGGATTAGAGAAGTTTTTCACCAAGGGTACTAAATCCGGTATACAGGCGTCGCATAAGCTGACTTTAGGTTTGATTTTCTGACAGGCGGACCATCATTAAGGGTTGAACAGACACCTGCCCAAAAGCACAGTCCAACGGCCAGAAGCGGACGTTCAGAAGAAATAAAAAAGGCGACAAAAAAGCCGCCTTTCAATATATATACTATTTTTAGTTAGTATTGATCACTGAGATAGCGAATCAGATCGCTACTAGTGACAAGACCCTGCAACTCACCACCGCCATTGGTAACAGGGATGGCGTGAAAATTGTTTTCGGAAAGAATATCTGCTGCCTGACGGATGGTGTCGTTGGCATTCAGGGTAATCAGTTCCTTACTCATGATGTCCTTGACCTGAAATTGCTGATCGATAATGGCATCAATCGTACGATCATCTGCACCGTTAATTACAACATTCAATTTCATCATATCGGTAAAACTCACCATACCAACCAGTTGTTCTCCGGACAATACTGGTATGTGGTGGATATTGTTGTCCACCATCATGTGACGAACTTCGCTTAAAGGTTGCCCTTGCTGAATGGCATTGATGTTGTTGGACATAACATTACTAACGGCTTCATTCTTCTTCATAAATATAGAGTCTCTTTGTTAAGTTTTTTGAAGGTTTAACTCTTGAGGATACTCTCTCCAATCACACTTTTAGTTGACCTTTATCATGAATATTTTCGAATATTTATCAGTAATTTTTATGGGCTTTTACGATGATAAGATAAAGCTATAGGCAGATATTCACCAGTCGGATATTTTAGGGAAATTCCATGAACGTCTGCTCAGGGTCGAAAATGCTCTGTCAGGACTGTTTTTTAAAGGTCAGTTTTGTGTTGAACTGCAAGTTATAGTCAGGAGCTATTTTATAATTTGTAAGATAGGCTTGAGCTAGCAGATATTAATGATATTTTTATTCGTTTTCATCCATTTCATAAGAATGCATAATTTTTGTTGAGCCTGGATGACTGATCACTTACTCAATGCATGTTCAACTTCTGTTTCTAAAAATTCCCGAACGGCTTTATATCACGTTTTCTGTGAAATAACGGATTTGGTTTTTGTTCCTGAAAACATATCAATCTTTCTACCTATAATGCCTTGATTTGACAGTAAGGCAATGGTTTCTATTTTTGCCCTTCTCTTGAGCTTTCCAAAAATACATATTTTCGCTAAAATGGCCGTCCTTGCCTGTGATTTACGTGAATTTGCCCTGGTATATTCATGAATAATGAGGCTAGTCGGTAAAACTTAGGCATCCCACAGTTTTTCTTCGCGTGTACCTGATTTTATTGTTTTTTATTACAAAGGCGGCAGCGCTGTTGCGTCCGTTGCTGCGGATTACAGATTACGGTTTAACTATGAGCTCAACATTACAAGAACAGACAAAATTTGGTTTCCCTGCAAAGCAGGGTTTATACGACCCTGCTTTTGAAAAAGACAGTTGTGGTGTGGGTTTTGTTGCACATATTAAAGGCAAAGCGAGTCATCAGATTGTGGTCGATGCCGAGATCATGCTGCAACGTATGGAGCACCGCGGTGGCTGCGGTTGTGAGCCGACTACGGGTGATGGTGCAGGTATTCTGACCGGCATGCCGGATGTATTTTGTCGTAAGGTAGCTAAACAGGATTTAGCCGTGGATTTACCTGCTGCCGGTTACTATGCGGCAGGCAATGTATTTCTGCCAACGGACGAGACGCAGCGTCAGACCTGCATAACCGAGGTTGAAAAAATTATTAATGAGCAGGGGCAGAAATGCCTGGGCTGGCGTGAGGTACCGATTGATACCGAGGCTGCGGATATTGGCCCGACTGCAAGGCGTTCACAACCTGTCATATTACAGTTATATATCGAAGCCGTGGGTGTGAGCGGCAAAAATTTCGAGCGGCAGCTTTATGTTATTCGTAAACGTTGTACGCATTTGCTGCGTAATAACAGTTCTCTATCACAGAGCAAAGCATTTTATATTTGTTCGTTATCGCCCAGTATTATTATTTATAAAGGCATGCTGAATGCGCTACAGGTAAAAACATTTTATCTGGATTTACAGGATACTGATTATGCCTCGCATATTGCCATGGTGCATTCACGTTTTAGCACCAATACCTTCCCATCCTGGGATCGTGCGCAACCGAATCGTTACATGAGTCATAATGGTGAGATTAATACCTTGTTGGGCAATCGCAACTGGATGACTGCGCGACAGGGCATGGTGCGGTGTGATGACTTTGACTGTAGCATAGAAAGCCTGTTTCCGATTGCTGAAATTGATTGTTCGGATTCTGGGAACTTCGATAATGTTTTAGAGTTTTTATTAATGTCCGGCCGCAGTTTGCCTGAAGCTGTGATGTTGATGGTGCCGGAAGCCTGGCAGTCTGATGAAAACATGGACCAGGCGAAAAAAGATTTTTATCGTTTTAATTCAGCCATGATGGAACCGTGGGATGGACCGGCTTCGGTTGCCTTTACCGATGGTCGTTGTATCGGCGCGGTGCTTGATCGTAATGGGCTGCGCCCGAGTCGTTATTATCTAACCAATGATGATCGTGTCATCATGGCATCTGAAGTTGGCGTGGTTGATGTTGATCCGGCCGATGTGAAATTCAAAGGTCGTTTGCAGCCTGGAAAAATGTTCCTTATTGATTTTGATAAAGGTGAATTAATTACTGATGAGATCCTGAAAAAAGATTTCTCCACAAAACATCCTTATGGTGAATGGCTGGCTAATCAGGAAATTAAATTATCTGAGTTAGGCTGTGACAAAGAGCCACATGGTTTCGAGCCGAAAACCATCATCCCGCGTATGCAGGCATTTGGTTACACTGTAGAGACCATGCAATTTATGTTATTGCCACTGGTGCGTGAGTTGCGTGATCCGGTTGGTTCTATGGGTAATGATGCGGCGCTGGCCTGTCTGTCGGATAAACCACGGATGCTTTATGACTACTTTA
>JAFLJY010000252.1 GCA_022712755.1 Gammaproteobacteria bacterium | reverse complement strand
TTAAATTCACATCAAATACAGCGGTAATGAAAGATTCAGATCAGCAAACTAAAACAATATATCTAACAGACTACCAGCCTCCCAGCTTCGCCATTGATCATGTTGATCTCACTTTCGAGTTAGCTGAAGAGCAAACGCGTGTCCTCTCCAGGCTACAATTAACAAAACAGGGTGAAGATAAATCCTGTGCATTGGTTTTGATGGGAGAAAACCTTGATCTGGGCGAAGTTAAAATTGACAACATTTTAATCGGTAGTGCTAGTTATAAAGTAACAGATACTGAATTAATAATACCGGATGTCCCGGATTCATTTATCCTCGAAATAGAAACCTTTATCAAACCGCAGGAAAACTTTTCACTGGAAGGGTTGTATAAGTCCAGTGGTAACTATTGTACGCAGTGTGAAGCGGAAGGTTTTAGAAAAATCACTTATTTTCTCGACCGCCCCGATGTGATGGCATTGTTCACCACTTTGATTATTGCAGATAAAGCGAAATACCCGGTGCTTTTATCAAATGGGAATCTGCTGGAAACAGGCGATTATGAAGACGGTCGCCATTGGGCAAAGTGGCAGGATCCGTACAAAAAACCCAGTTATCTTTTTGCTCTGGTGGCGGGTGATCTAGCTTTTATAGAAGATCATTATGAAACCATGAGTGGCCGTCATGTGCAGTGTCGTATTTATGTGCAACATCATAATATGGATAAATGCGATTTCGCTATGATTTCGCTTAAAAAATCGATGCAGTGGGATGAAGAAACATTCGGTCGTGAGTACGACTTAGATGTTTACAATATTGTTGCCGTTGATGATTTTAATATGGGAGCAATGGAAAACAAGGGTCTGAATGTTTTTAATTCCAAGTATGTACTGGCGAAACAGGATACCGCAACCGATACAGATTTTATGGGAATAGAAGGTGTCATCGGTCATGAATATTTTCACAACTGGAGTGGTAACCGGGTGACTTGCCGTGACTGGTTTCAGTTAACCTTAAAAGAAGGCTTGACCGTATTTCGAGACCAGCAATTTACCGCAGACATGAATTCTGCCGCGCCAAAACGCATTGACGATGTCAATGTATTACGCACTGTCCAGTTTGCCGAAGATGCAGGTCCAATGGCGCACCCCATACAGCCAGATTCTTATCAGGAAATAAATAATTTCTACACGGTAACGGTTTATAACAAAGGTGCTGAAGTTATCCGCATGATTCATACCCTGTTGGGCAAAGATAAGTTTCGCCAGGGCATGGATTTGTATTTTAGACTTTATGATGGGCATGCGGTCACCACAGAAGAGTTTGTTAGTGCCATGGAACAGGTCAGTAAGATTGATTTATCGCAGTTCCGGCGCTGGTACAAGCAGGCTGGAACGCCAGAAATTACGGTTAATGAAAAGTTTGAAGCGGATAAAAAAATATACACTCTGGAGTTGTCACAATCCACACCGACAACGCCGGGACAGATCGATAAGCTGCCATTTTATATTCCACTAAAAGTCAGTTTACTATCTAAAAATACGGCTAAAAATACAGATTCAGTAACTGATTCTGCATCCGAGCCCGAGTCTGGCCCCGGGTCTATAGACGAGTCTATACAGGCGGCAACAGTGTTGAATTTCACCAAAAACAGGCAGCAATTTGTTTTTAAAGACATCAGAGAAAAGCCGGTACTCTCCATATTGCAGGGTTATTCTGCGCCGGTGAAATTAAAATTTGAGCGTGATGATGAAGAGCTGGCTTTTTGCATGGCACATGAAAATGATGATTTTAATCGCTGGGATGCAGGGCAGCAATTATCAACACGGTTGATATTAAGTATGGTGGATTCGATTAATAGCGGTGCTCAACTACTATTGCCGGACTATTACGTCACCGCCTGTGAAAAAATAGTAAAAAATGAAACACTGGATAAAGCCTTAATCGCTCGTGCTTTAACGCTGCCATCTCTGATGTATGTTGGTGAGATGATGCCGGTGATTGATATTGATGCTGTTTTTCAGGCAAAAGAGTTTATTTACAGGCAGTTAGCGCAGAAACTGGAACCCGCGTTGTTGGCAGTTTATCAGGAGAACTCACAGGATGAATACAGTTTGTCACCCGAATCTATGGGAAAACGTTTTTTACGCAACCAGGCATTATCTTATTTGATGTATATGGGTGAGCAGGGCGAATTATTAGCAAATCAACAATATAAAACAGCTGATAATATGACCGATCAGATGGCTGCTTTTAAAACACTGGTGCATCATGAAGCTGATAGTTCGGAGGGAACCATCACCGCTTTTTATCAGCAGTGGCAACATGATAATCTGGTGATGGATAAATGGTTTACTGTGCAAGCAACGGCTCCATATCTTATGGCGACAACGATTCTGACACCAACGGCAGCTGAGGCAAGAGTGAAACAGTTGTTCGAACATAAAGATTTTGATATAAAAAACCCTAACCGGGTGCGTTCTTTATTAGGGGCTTTTTGTTCGGCTAACCCAACCAGCTTTCATGATGAAAGTGGTTTTGGTTATGCATTGCTGGGAAAATATATCGAAAGACTCGATACCATAAACCCACAAATTGCTTCGCGTTTATGTGTACCATTAACACGCTGGAAACGTTATAACGAGACACGCCAGCAGTTAATGAAATCGGCCTTGCAAAGGCTGGTTGCATTGCCAAATCTTTCTAATGATGTGTCTGAGCTGGTTGAAAAAAGCTTGAAGTAAGTTACTAAGGTGTTATTTTTACGTGTGTAACCGAAATTTGAAAAAAAGTTGTCTTTTTTATTAGATATTTCAAGCAGATATTACGTGTTAGGTCTAAACTAGATAAAAGTATCGGCATACTCGGTGTCACCGATTATGTAAGTTGATAGATTTTTGTGCATATGAAAGCAAACAAGTAAGCAGGAGCGGTAGACTATGTCGAATGTTGTTTCACTGTTCAGTGATACCCAAAAATATGAAGAAAGGCCGGTTGTTGTCCTGGCCGATGATGATCCTTCCATTCGTCTGATGGTGCGCCATGTTCTGGAGTCTGAAGATTACGATATTGTAGAGGCCGCTGATGGGCTGGAAGCAATAAAAGCAGTGGAGCAGTATCATCCAGCACTTATTTTGCTTGATGCTATTATGCCGGGCATTGATGGTTTTACCACCTGCCAACAAATTAAAGAAAATGGCCATACCGATATTCCGGTGATGATGATTACCGGGCTGGATGACGATGCGTCTGTGGAGCGTGCTTATGAAGTCGGTGCTATTGACTTCATTACCAAACCCATCAAATGGGCAGTGTTAAAACACCGCGTAAAATCGGTGGTAGCCAAGGTCATTGCTGAGCGTAAAGTTGAGTTGCTGGCTTATCGCGACACCTTAACTAATTTACCCAACCGTCTGCTATTTGCCGATCGTCTGGAACAATCTGTTATCCGTGCAGACCGCAGCCATACATCAATAGCATTAATGCTGGTGGATATTGACGATTTTAAGCTGGTGAATGATTCATTTGGTCATGATGCGGGTGACAAGCTAATCAAAGCTGTTGGGCAACTAATTTCAAGGTCATTACGCCGTGCCGATACAATCGCACGTTTAGGTGGTGATGAATTTGCAGTGATTATTGAAAATATTGATGGCCCGGAAGATGCTATCTCAATTGCAGATAATTTAACTACCATTCTTGAACATAATGTTCGCCTGGATGATCAGGAAACCTATACTAGTGCGTCTATCGGCATTGCGATTTATCCTGATGACGGTAAAGATGCACGAACCATCCTTAAAAATGCAGACACCGCAATGTTCCGCGCAAAAGAAAATGGTCGACATTGCTTCCAGTTTTTTAAGCCGGAAATGAGTGTCAGCGCGATGGAGCGCCTGGATCTTGAAAATAGCTTAAAAGCGGCGTTTGAAAATGATGAATTCCTGATTTATTATCAGCCCATTATTAATTTGCAGGATAATGAGATTGTCGGTGTTGAAGCTTTATTACGCTGGTTACACCCCGATAAAGGGTTGATTCAGCCTGCTGATTTCATTCCCTCTGCAGTAGAAAGCGGCTTAATTATTGCCCTTGGAGAATGGTTGATAGTTAGTGTCTGTAAACAAATTCGTGTTTGGCAGGATGCCGGCTTAAAAGAGCAGAATGTTTCCATTAATTTGGCCGCTCGCCAGTTTAAGGAACAGGATCTGGTTGCTGTGTTTAGCAAAGCGATTGTAGAAAGTAACATTAAAGCCACATCGTTATCGGTAGACGTGACCGAACGCACATTAATTGACAATGAAGGCGAGATTGAGACCACCCTGAAAAAATTTCGAGACATGGGTATCAAGGTTATGCTTGATGATTTTGGTACCGGTTACGCATCACTGGCATATCTTAAAGAATTCCCTATTGATGTGGTTAAAATTGACCGTGAATTTGTTAGTGGTATACCTGATAATCAGCAAGACTCCGCGACGGTTAGTGCTATTGCAGGAATAACTCAAGGATTAAAATTAGACCTGCTTGCTGAAGGTGTGGAAACAGAAGGTCAGCTCAGTGTTTTAAAAAGCCTGGGTTGTCAATATGGACAGGGGTTTTTCTGGAGTAAAGCACTGCCTGGTGATGAATACGAACAGTTTTATATGAACCAGATTTATAATATTGGATAAAGTATAATTGCATTAGTTAAATTCGAAAGTCGTTTAGTGCTTGCCATTAAACGACTTTTTTAATGGAAGCGCTAAAGCTACACCAAGGTTTTTTTCCATCCTTAGGTTCGTTAACGGCACATCCGTGTGCCACGGCTCCGCAAATGCACGCAAATAAACGCTATTAAAAACAAAATATTTTTAATAGCGTTTATTTGCGTGCGTTTGCAGAAGGCAATATCTTTTATTCTTTTTAAAGTAAAATCATGAATATATTAATCACTGGTGCCAATCGCGGTATCGGACTGGAAATGGTCAAGTACTCAATGGAGCAGGGTTGGCGTGTTTTTGCCTGTTGTCGCAATCCGCGCGGTGCTGATCAACATGGGGCTGACAGCTTATTTAATATCGCAAAATTATCCAACGGTCAAATCAGTGTGCATATTGCGGACATGATGGAACTCTCTACCTTGCAGGCGTTGTCGTATGAACTGCGCAATGATCCCATTGACCTACTTATAAATAATGCGGGTATCTATGGTTCAGATAAAAATAACTTTGGTGCAGTTGATGTGACAAGCTGGTTACAAGCCTTTCAGGTAAATAGCATTGCACCATTAAAAATGGTTGAAGCCTTTTCAGAACAACTGCTTATGGGCAATCGTAAACTGGTTGCCTGTATGAGTAGCAAAATGGGCAGTATGGCTGATAATGGTTACGGTAATAGTTATATCTATCGATCCAGTAAAGCGGCACTAAATGCAGTGGTAAAAAGTTTATCGATTGACCTTCAAAAGCAGGGGATTATCAGTGTGGCGCTTCATCCTGGTTGGGTGAAAACAGATATGGGTGGTGTCAATGCTGAAATTTCCACTCGCCAATGTGTTGAACAATTGTTCAGCAATCTTGCAGAGTTAACAATAAAAGATAGTGGCCGCTTTATCGATATTGATGGTAGTGATATCCCATGGTAATTAACTATATAAAGTGTTGCATAAGTATTCGCGGTGTGTGCTTTTGAAACACGCCGTATACGACCCACATGGAAGTGGGAAGTGCGGAAAATGCAGGAGCAATTTTCAGCTATCCGCATGTTTGCCAAAGTGGGGCTTGACGGTAGCATCCATGCTACCGACAGTTTAAAAAACACACACCGCGAATACTTATGCAATGATTAATATGATACTTCCTGATATAGAAAAATTAAAATCACTGGTAAAAACTGCCGCACAAGAAATACTGCTTAAAGACTTTGGCCACTCAGAATCTGAGTATAAAGAAGATGGCAGTATTGTTACGCCTGCAGATATTGCAATGCAAGATCGACTGGAAACAGAATTAAAGCACCACTGGCCAATGTACGGTATTCTGGGTGAAGAAATGACGGAGGGGGCGCAGTTAGCAGTAATCGAACAGGCAACGAGGAATAAAACAGTAGTAGCACATGGAGGTGCTGTTAGCGGACCAAAGGACGGACAGGGCTACTGGTGTATAGACCCACTTGATGGAACCAGCAACTATGCTGCAGGTTTGCCATTTTTTGCTGTTTCAATTGCCTTAATTATAAATAATCAGCAGCAGCTAGGTCTTATATATGACCCGGTGCGAGATGAGATGTTTACTGCAATTAAAGGTCAGGGGGCATATTTTAATGCCCAATTACTTGATCATTCACGGATGAAGTTTACTAAAAACAAACCAATTATTGCTGAAATTGATTTAAAACGTCTACCAAAGGACCTCACTGTTAAACTGGTATCGGAAAGTATCTTCGCGTCACAACGAAACATAGGTTCATCCGCCCTTGACTGGTGCTGGATGGCTGCTGGACGATTTGATATCTATTTGCACGGTGGACAAAAGCTGTGGGATTATGCTGCGGGCAGTTTAATTTTTAGCGAAGCAGGAGGACGCTTGGTATCACTGGATGATAATGAGGTGTTTCGCGGTCAACTTGAGGTTAGATCTGTACTCGCCTGTTTTGATGAAAATTTGTTTAACTACTGGTATCGATGGATAGGAATTGAACGCAGTGAATAGTTAAAAGTTAAAAGTTAAAGCCCATTATCCATTATCCAAAAAACCATGGCTCCCATATTAATTGACAACCGATGTATGATGAAACTGCTTCTTATTTCAGTATTAAGTACGGCTATTATTTTTGCTGTGGGTTTTTTTAGTGGTTATCAGCAGGCGACAACTTTTTATACTGCTGACAGAAAAACTGAAACATTAGTTTTACCTGTCTCCGCCTCTTTTCTGGACAGTGACATAGAGCCGCAGTTGCCAGCTACAATTGCAGCTGGTGCAGAAATAGATGTTGATTTGCCTCAAGCTGGATCAAAAACCGGTACTATAAATAGTGATGTTAAATCAAAACTACCTGTTTCTTCAAATGAAGAAAAAAACATTTCCCATGGTTTTCAAAATAAACTGGGTTTTCAAAATAATCTGGATGAGTCTGCAGTGTTTAACGAGCCTGATTTTGTGGTGTTCACTTTGTTAACGCCATCTGAATTAAATAGCATAAAATACTCTATCCAGGTAGGTGCGTTTGGACGCTTAATTAATGCTGAAAATATGGTAAGAACATTACGGTCGCAGTATTTAAATGCGTATGTGTCTGACTATCTTGATAAGAAAAATAAAGATCGTTATAACGTTAGATTTGGTTATTTTTTTGATAAAAAGTCAGCCGTTGTTGCATTAAATAAATATAAAAACAAAAATAATGGTGAAGGCTATCTGGTAAATTTTTCTGTTAAAAATATTACAAAGCTTGCTGATGCAAAGAATGTAAAAGGTGTTGCAATAACTGAAAAAACAAAGAAAATGGTATCTCCAGAAATAATGCCGTCAGATGCAATGTTGCTAGAAACAGGGCAAAATATTGTTTTACAGGCAGATTTTATAAGCCCTGGTTAAACCCTAATCCCTGCATAGTTTTACGAATCTATCGCAATTTCTTAATGCACCTGGCAAATGATAAAATGTACTCATCACTAATAAGGTGACAATGGAATTTAAACATTCACCATGCACACCAGTAGTAGTACATGGATGTGCTGTTTACGAACCAAAGGATGGAATAACTTACACTATTTTTCACAGTCACAGGTAGGGAATAGGGCTAAAGTGTTCGATTTGAATTTGATAGTTATCAAGGCGCACTTTTTTTTCTAAATAAGATCGAAACTTTTAAATTGTATTTCTTTCATCATGCCAAAAATAATTAAAGTAGTAAGTTTTGACCTTGATGATACTTTATGGCCATGTTTTCCTACAGTCGATCGCGCAGAAAAACGCTTATATCAATGGTTGTCCGAGCACGTTTCCTCTATTACACAGCAGTATGATATAGACCAGCTACGAGAACAAAGGCGTTTGCTTTTAAAAGAACATTCAGAGCTGGCGCATGATTTAACACAATTGCGAATTAAATCATTTGAAATGTTGGCAGATGAATTTGAGTTGAGTCGTGACTGGATAAAACCGGCATTTAAAATTTTTTATGAAGCACGGCAACAGGTTAATTTATTTGATGACGTAAAACCGGTACTGGATGCATTGCATAAAGAGTATACCCTGGTCAGTTTAACCAATGGTAATGCGAATACCGTTGCAACCGGTGTGAATCACTGGTTTGATTTTGCATTAAACTCAATATCGGTGGGTAAGCTGAAATCTGAGCCTGAAATATATCAACAGGTACAAAAACTGGCCAATATTGAGGCGCGACATATGGTGCACGTTGGTGATCATCCTCTGCAGGATGTGTATGGTGCAAAATCAGCAGGTGTGTTTGCTGTTTGGCTTAATCGTCAAAATAAAACCTGGGCACTGGAAGACTGCCAGCCTGAT
>JAFLJY010000268.1 GCA_022712755.1 Gammaproteobacteria bacterium | reverse complement strand
GCCAGGTAACACGTGAAGGTGGCTCAAAATACAGTTTGAATGGCACTCGTTGTCGTAAACGGGATGTTGCTGACCTTTTTCTTGGAACCGGTTTAGGGCCAAGAAGCTACGCCATTATTGAGCAGGGTATGATCTCGCGCTTAATTGAGGCTAAACCTGAAGAGCTACGACATTTTCTTGAGGAAGCCGCAGGCATCTCCAAATATAAAGAACGTCGTCGTGAAACAGAAACACGTATCCGGCACACCCGTGAAAATCTTGAGCGGTTGTCAGACTTACGGGAAGAAATTGACAAGCAGTTGGCAAGGTTGCAGCGCCAGAGCCGTAGCGCAGAGCGTTATAAAGAATTAAAACAGGAAGAACGCCAGTTGAAAGCTGAGCGTCTAACATTACACTGGCGTGAATTAAAAGCCGAATTGGACATTCGTGATAAAGAAATCCAGACTACTGAGACATCACTGCAGCAGGTGATTGCACAGCAGCGTGCTGCTGAGTCAGAAATTGAGTCTCAGCGCCAGCAAAGTACGCAATCAAATGAGATTCTTAATAATGTACAGGCTGAATATTATCGCCTGGGTGCTGATATTTCTGCTAAAGAACAAAATATTAAACATCAGCAGGATTTGTTGCAACGTCAGCAAACGGATCTGGAACAAGTTCAAGTTGCACTGGCTGATGCCGGCCACGCTATATTATCGGATAAACAGGAAGTTGAAGACTTGCAGCAAGATTTGCATAGTGAACAGCCTAAGCTGGAACAGCTAAAAGCACAGGAAGTAGCGAGTACTGAGCACTACAGCACAGCTGAACAGGCAAAACAAAAATGGCAGCAAACATGGGATGAAATCAATCAACGTTATTCTGCAGAAAGCCAGAAAGCACAGCTTGAGCGTTCTCGTATGGAACAATTAGAGCGCCATGTTCAGCAATTGCAACAGCGCTTGCAAAAAATAGATGTGGAAAAGCAGGCTTTGCGTGGTGAAAATCTGCAACAGCAAATTAGCGATTTAAATATTCTGTTAACAAAATCAACCACTGAAAAAGAAGAACACGAACAACAATTATCCGAAGCCATAGCAAACATAAAAAAAACACGCGAACAAATTATTAGCAAAGAACAACTTGTCGCAGATGTGCGCCGCAGCATTCATCAAAAACAGGGCAGTCTGTCTTCGATGGAGGCCTTGCAGGAAGCAGCATTAGGTAAAACAGATAAAGCCACGCAGCAATGGCTGGAAAAAAATGGTATCAGCAACAATGCACGATTTGCCGAGCAGTTGTCGGTGAGTGAGGGCTGGGAGCTGGCTGTTGAAACTGTGCTGGGTGATACCCTGGAAGCGATTTGTGTGGACAACATCGAACCGTTTTCTTCTGTTTTTGATTCACTAAAAGACAGCAATCTATCATTGGTCGAAAGCCAGCGCGAAAGCACTAGAATCGAAACAGCGTCAAGCAATGCTTCAGCAGCCGTATCATCAGAATGGTTACTGGCCAAAGTTTCATCATCAGTCGACACAAGATCAGTCGACATCAGCCAGTTTTTGTTTGGCATTCGCTGCAGCGATAACCTGGATAATGCATTAAAAGTACGCTCAACACTATTAAATGGCGAAAGTATCATCACCAAAGATGGCATCTGGTTAGGGACTAACTGGATACGGATTCGTCGTGAAAGCGATAGCAATAGTGGTGTCCTGGCACGTGAAAGCAGTATTCGTGAGCTGCAACAGGAATTAACCGGGCATGAGGCAGGTGCAGAAAAAATCAGTGCTGAGTTAACTGGCTTACGTGGTACCTTACAAACAAATGAACAGCAGCGTGAAGAAATACAGGTGGTATTAAATACCATTCATTCGCGGTTAAATGAAATAAAAGCACAAATCAGCGCACGTGAATCTCGTCATCAGCATATTACCAGCCGGGACAAAGACCTTGCTGTCGAACTCGAAGAAACACAGAACTTGATTAATCGTGACGAGAGTGACATTGCTACTGCGACCCGAAACCGTAATGCCGCATTGGAAAATGCTGAAAAGATGGAGGCGGACAGAAAAGTTTTACAGGAAGAGCGAGATGCATTACAGCAACAGCTACAACAACATCGAACAAACCTGCAACAACACCGTGACCAGGCTCATCAGCTGGCGATCCGGGTTGAAGGTTTAAAAACACGTTTGAGTGGCTTGCAACATAACATACAACGTATGGAGCAGTCACAGACAGCGCAGCTACAGCGCAAACAGGATCTTGAATCGTTGTTGTCGCAATCAGTACAGCCAACACAGCAACTGGAAAGTGAGCTTAAAAAATTATTAGAGCAACGTCTTCAATCAGAAGAAGCACTGGCACAAGCACGGCGTAAAGTCGAAACCATTACTCAAAGTCTTCGAAAACTGGAACAACAACGCGCTGAGTTTGAGCAAAACGCACAAAAGGTGCGTGAGCAACTGGAAAAATGCCGCCTGGATAGTCAGGAACTACGTGTGCGCAGTAAAACCACACTGGAACAACTTGCAGAAACAGATTTTGAGTTGGACCCCACACTTGAAAAATTGGCACAGCTGGAAGAAGAGGACGGCCAGTCGGTCAGTAGTCAACGGTGGGAAACTAAACTGTCTGAGGTAGCTGCAAAGATTTCACGTTTGGGTGCAATCAACCTTGCGGCCATTGAAGAATATAAAGAGCAATTACAGCGTAAAGAATATCTGGATGATCAGGATAAAGATGTCACCGCTGCCCTGGCAATATTAGAGCAGGCGATAGCTAAAATTGATAAAGAAACAAAGACACGGTTTAAAGACACCTTTGACCACGTAAATTCACGTATCAAAGATATGTTCCCGCGTTTATTTGGTGGCGGCACTGCCTTCCTTGAAATGACCGGTGATGACCTTTTAAATACCGGTGTCTCTATAATGGCAAGACCGCCCGGCAAACGAATTTCAAATATTCATTTGATGTCAGGTGGTGAAAAAGCATTGACTGCGGTCGCTCTGGTGTTTGCCATTTTTGAATTAAACCCGGCACCATTCTGTATGCTTGATGAGGTTGACGCGCCACTTGATGAAGCTAATGTAGGGCGTTTCTGCCAGTTAGTTAAAGAAATGTCTGATCGTGTGCAGTTTATTTTCATTACCCATAATAAAACTACCATGGAAATGTCCGAACACTTAAGCGGTGTTACCATGCGTGAGTCGGGTGTTTCTCGTCTGGTTTCCGTGGATGTGGCAGAAGCGGCAACCATGGCGGGTGTGGGAGCATAACGCATGGAAGCGCTGCGATGGATATTGCTAGCAGCAGGCATTGCCTTTGTTGTGGTGATTTATGCACTGGGTCGCAGCCGTCGTCGGCGTAATCAATCGCTGGTTGACGAACTTGAATCAGGTCTGGAAAACGACTTACCAGAATTTACCGCACAGACGCTGGATGATGTTGATGAAGGCGTGGGTAAGGTCAGGATTGTTAGTGGGTCAGATTTGGATTTGGAAGAAGACTACAGGCATGAAGACAACCGTCACTCAGCACCTGTATCTGATGAAAGTGTTACTGAAGAAAATTCATCCGTTACAAATGAGCAGCAACCCGAACCTTCGACAGTTAGCAGGACTATAAAAGCGCCATCGGATTTTATTGTTTTATATATTCTTCCTAAACGTGATCCAAAAAACACTAATGCCAGGGAAAACCAGGTATTACTTGGCTCACAAATAAACAGTTCAGCGCAGGCGATGAGTTTAACTTTTGGTGAGATGAATATATTTCATTACAAAACAAATGGCCGGAGTGTATTTAGTCTTGCCAATATGCTTGAACCGGGATCGTTTGATGCCGATACCATTCACGATTTAAAAACAACGGGTTTAACTGCTTTTATGAAAATTAAAGCTGATGACTCACTCGATGTTGCTCTCGATAACCTAACAGAAATGTTGCAGCGTAGTTATCAAATAGCGGGTTTACTGGATGCGCGGCTGTGTAACCATAAACGGCAGACCTTGACCGAGCAGGATGCTGAAAACTATCGGACGCAGGTGCGTGAGTTTATTGATAGTGTAAAACCTGAAAATATGTAGACGGACATAAAAAATAAATTTACATGGAGCAGTGGTGCATGGATGCACCGTTTACGAACCAAAGGATGGATAAACAGGATGTGCAAGATAAATAAAATAAAAAAATCCTGTTTATCCTGTGTGTCCATTTTATCGTTCCCACGCTCTGCGTGGGAACGTATACTCAGACGCTCTACGTCAAGGAACGCAGAGCGTTCCCCGATGAGTTCCCACGCAGAGCGTGGGAACTATGAAATAAAATATCATTAAAAATAATGCCCGTCCCCATTAAAAAACAAATTGAAAGTTTACGAGAAAAACTCCGCTACCATTCCTATCAATATTATGTATTAGACGATCCGGATATTCCAGATGCCCAATATGATCGTTTATATAACCAGCTTGTCGCGCTAGAAGAAAAACATCCACAATTAATTACTCCCGATTCGCCAACACAACGTGTTGGCGCAAAGCCATTAAGCGCATTTGATCAAATCCAACATCAACTGCCGATGTTATCACTCGATAATGTCTTCGATTTCGATGCTTTGTTGTCTTTTTATCAGCGACTGCAAGATCGATTACACACTGAAGATGAAATCGAATTAACCGCTGAACCAAAACTGGATGGTTTGGCGATTAGTTTGCGTTATGAAAAAGGCATATTAATTTATGCAGCGACAAGGGGTGATGGTTCAACGGGTGAGAATGTGACACAAAATGTTCGCACCATGCGATGCGTGCCGTTGCGGCTTTTAGGTGAAAATTATCCAGACGTATTAGAAGTGCGTGGTGAAATTTTTATGCCAAAAGCAGGTTTTGAAAAATTAAACAGGCTGGCAAAACAAAATGACGAAAAAGAATTTGCTAATCCAAGAAATGCCGCAGCGGGTAGTTTACGCCAGCTTGACCCAGCTATTACCGCGAAACGGCCTTTAAGCTTATATTGTTATTCTACAGGCGTTGTTGCAGGCGAAAAGTCAGCAGGAAAGTTAGCAACGACGCACTATGAAATTTTGCAGCAGTTAAGGGGGTATGGTTTGCCCGTGTGCAATGAAATAAAGCTTGTTAATAGTGTGGAAGCCTGCCTGTCATATTATGAAGGCATTTTAAAACGACGAGATGATTTAGCTTATGATATTGACGGTATCGTTTACAAGGTCAATTCAATTGCACTGCAAAATAGCCTGGGTTTTGTGGCACGCGCACCGCGATGGGCGATTGCTCATAAATTTCCTGCCCAGGAAGAAATAAGTAAAATTATTGATGTGGATTTTCAGGTGGGCCGTACCGGCGCGATTACTCCAGTAGCCAGGCTGGAACCTGTATTTGTTGGTGGCGTGACGGTGAGCAATGCAACCTTGCATAATATGGATGAAATTCGACGCAAAGATGTGCGGGTAGGTGATCAGGTTATCATTCGACGTGCCGGTGATGTGATACCCGAAGTGGTTCGCGTGCTGCCAAACTCGAGAACCGCACCGCTGACAGAAATACAAATTTTAACAAACTGTCCGGTTTGTCATTCTGCGGTTGAGAAAATCGAAGGTGAAGCAGTTGCACGTTGTACCGGTGGTTTGTTTTGCCCGGCACAACGCGCACAGGCGATTAAACATTTTGCCTCTCGCAAAGCAATGGATATTGATGGACTGGGTGAAAGCAAAGTTGAGCAATTAGTGGAACAGGGATTGATTAATACCGCAGCAGATTTGTATCAATTAAAAGTTGAAACCTTAACCTCATTAGATCGCATGGGAGAGAAGTCTGCAAAAAATTTAATAAATGCGTTAGAGATAAGTAAACAGCCGATGTTAGCCCGATTCATTTATGCCTTAGGCATTCGAGAAGTGGGTGAAACCACAGCAAGGAATCTGGCTAAAGAATTTAAAACATTAGCAGCTGTACAGACTGCATCATATGAACAATTAATCGACGTTCAGGATGTAGGGCCGATTGTAGCAAAACATCTGGTTAACTTTTTATCGCAAGAGCATAATCAGGTTGTTATTAAGCAACTATTAGCGGCAGGTATAAAAGTGCAGAATGTCGAGCTGGATCAACACCACCAGGATAATCAACAAGATTGTGAGTTTACCGGCAAAACCCTGGTCATAACAGGAACCCTGCCAACCCTGTCTCGTGAGCAGGCAAAAGAAAAGTTACTCGCTGTTGGTGCCTTTGTTACGGGCAGTGTGTCGGCTAAGACGGATTATTTACTAGCGGGTGACAAGGCCGGATCGAAGTTGGCTAAAGCTACAAAACTGGGCGTATCGATCATTGATGAAGTGACAATGTTAAAAACTCTGGGATAAGTTGTATGTTTTAAGTTATAAGTTAAAAACGTTGCTCCACGAATAGTGCTAAAAAAACAAAAACTTATTTTAACCACAGATTTAAGAAACTTAATACATACAACTTACAACTTATAAATTTTGCTACTGACCGAACTCAGTCATTCGATCAATCAGTAAATCTGGTATGCTTTGTCAGCTCAAAAGTCTGAGCTAATACATTCTAGGAGAGCGCAGTGATTTTGTAATCTTTTACGTCCTTAATAGCGTGTAGTAAAGCACTCGTTTCTTTTTCAATATCAAAATCAATGTTTTGATTGATTAAGTTTTCGATGTGACTGCTTGCGTTTTTTAATTCTTTGGTTCCACAACAACGGCTTGCGCCATGTAGTTTGTGAACTTGTTCGTGTAGTTTTTTTAGATCGTTATTTTTAACTGCTACAGAGATTGATTTTCTATAATCATCTAATTCAGCTCGTAACATGCTAAATAATTCGTAGGCAAGTTCTTCATTTTCGCCGGTAAATTCTTTGGCCAGGTCGATAGAAAATACATTTGTTTCTGAGCAGGTGGGTTTTTTATCTCTACTGACATCGTTTACATTAATATTGTTAGTCTCTGGTACATTTAAACCTGAAACATTCCTTTCATTTGATGTCGTTAAATTTATCGCCCACTGATTTATTACTTCTTGAAGCATGGCATCACTAACTGGTTTGATCAAAATTCCGTTCATGCCAGACTTAATCGCCTTTTCTTTTTCCTTAGGTAGTGCGTTTGCAGTCAGTGCAATAATGACGAGTTGTTTTCCAGCCGTGTTTTCACGAATTTTTTTTGTAGTTGCATAGCCATCCAGTCCAGGCATATGTAAGTCCATAAAAACTATGTCAAATGCATGTGTGCTGACATAGTCAAGTGCCTGAGCCCCAGATCTTGCAGTTGTTACCCGGGTTTTATGTTTACGTAATATTATTTCAGCCAATCGTAAATTTACCTCGTTATCATCTACTACCATAACGTTTATGTTGGACCAGTCGGTGTTATTTGTAATCTCGGAATTACTATTTTCAATAATTAATTCAGGCGTGCTTTTACTTATTGTATCTAACAGTTTTTGTTTTATGTGCTCAGTTTTTTCTGAGGTAAAAACTGCAGCATCAAAAACATGTTGCTGCAGATCTCTTAGTTTTTTGTGTGAGCGTGTACTGGCAATAAGAAATGCTGGTTTTGAAAAAGATAGTTTTCTTATGTGTTTCACTATATTTTTTTTGTTGATATCTTTACGGCTGAGAAACAACACAATAACATCATTGTCATCTTCGCGAATTTTAGCCATCAATGCACTTGTCTTAGTCAGTGCATCAATATTTAGTCCATCATATGAATATTCATTTACCGTACAGTGTGCGTTAGTAAAGAGGGTTTTAAATGACTGTTTAGCGATAAAGTGATTACTGATTAAAGCAATTTTTATCTCTGGTAATATGGTAGCTAATCTGGACTTTTTGAACTCTACAGGCACTGGGATGGCAGGAACATAAAACCAAAACGTTGAACCTTTACCTTCTGTGCTATCAAAACCGATTTCACCTTTCATTAGCAGGGTAAGTTTGCGAGAGATTACCAGCCCTAAACCTGTGCCACCAAAGCGCCGGGTGATGCTGGTGTCAGCCTGGGTAAAGGCTTTAAATAATTTTTGTTTATCACTTTTACTCATGCCAATGCCGGTATCCGATATGCTAAATTTGATACTGGTCTCGACTTTCTTTACTCTATCATCTTCGCCATCTCCATCCTCTCCATCCTTTGGTTCGTTAACAGCACATCCTTGTGCTACTGCTGGTTCGTTATCGTTACTACCCTGTGATACAGTTTCAGCTGTTGATACCTGAAGATATACATAACCTTTTTCAGTGAATTTTATGGCGTTGCCAATTAAGTTAATTAATATTTGGTGGATGCGAAAAGGGTCTGATTTAATAATTATGGGGACGTTTTCGTCAATACGGTAAAACAGCTCGATATTTTTATCTAATGCTACCGGGCTTAATAAATTTATTATGTCCTCAATGATATCAATGATGTTGAATTCACTGCTAGCAATCTCTGTTTTCCCGGATTCAATTTTGGATAAATCCAGAATGTCGTTAATGATTTGTAATAGATTTTTTGATGAATTTTGAATGGTGCTGGCGTAATCTTTTTGTTGTCTGGATAGCATTGTTCCCTGAAGCAGTTCTGTGAAACCAATAATGCCACTTAGTGGTGTTCTTATTTCATGACTCATATTTGCCAGAAATTCAGATTTAGCGTTGCTTGCAGAGATGGCTTTAGAGCGTGTTATATCAAGTTCTGCATTTCTTATTTCCAGCTCTTCAAGTGTTTGTTGTAGCTCATTTGTGAAAACATCAATCTGTGTCTCAAGGTCGGTTTGAGATGCTTTCAATTCATTTTTCATTTGATTGATGCAAGATTCGAGTATGCCTAATTCGCCTGTTGAATTTAACTCTATATGTGCATCAAGATCACCGGATGATATATTTCTTACCGTTTGTGTCAGCGATTTTATTGGGCGTGTAATATTACTAATTATACGAATAACGATTAGTGTTGTTAGTAGAAGAATGATTAGTGTGATTATGATGCCATGTTGTATTTGTTCTACCTGTTCATTACCTGTGAATTTTGTAGTAAGGGTAATAGCTACGCTGCCAATTTGGTTGTTGTCAGTGTGTTTTGTTTGTTTTGAGATTTTATCTTTATTTTCTACCAGATGAATTTCTGCAGATATTATTGGTTCAATAAAACTAATCTGCTTAATTTTTATATTAAGTACATTAATTAATAATTTTTTAATGATTGAACTTTTTTCAGGTGCCTGGTTGTCAGCTTCTTTTATATCAAGGACACTGTTACCATTTTTATCCAGTATTTGTATACGTAGTACAGATTTATCTTCAATGATAGAGTTTGCCAGGGGTTTAATGTATTCAATATTACCTGAATACACGGCATATTCAGCAGCAGGTGCTAATTGTTTGGCAATGAGTTTTCCATTTCTATTCAGTGATTCAGATAAATAATCAAATTGATCCCATATGTAATGCGTTGATATGATTGCAGCCACAATAAGTGCTGGCAAAATAGCAATAATGATAATCTGTTTACTGATGCCGAGCCGACTCATTGCCATCCCGCTGGGTTATTTGTTTCCTGGTACTCTAGATCCTGTCTTATCTGTTCAGGGTCGGGCATGGTCAGATCCAGAGCCTTGAAAACCTGTTTGTTAAAGCTCACATTGAATGCCTGAGGATAATTAATCGATTTTTTAAATTGCTCACCTGATTTAAAATATTGTTTGATAATAGTACTCGCACTTTGTGCAATTTGTTCTGTACTGCTATAAATTGCAGCAAGAGCACCAGCATCTACAAAGTTTTTAGAAAAAGCAATAACAGGTTTTCTGAGTCGGTAGCTGGTAAGTAAAATGTTCTTTACAGTTTTTTTGTTATAAATATTACTGTCCGGGAGCGCAAGTAATACATCAGAACGACTTAGTGCGGTTTTAATTTTATTTGTTAGATTATCTTCATCCGTTATATTTACTGTAACTATCTTTATACCCAATTTATTGGCGCACGTCTGTATTTCTGCACTGTTTACCGGTTTTTTCTGACTATTCAGAATACTAATTTTTTTCCAGTTTTTGTTGATTTTTTTTATAAACTGTATCTGTCTGCAATATGACTGGGTCATATATAAAATTGCATCATATTTATTTTTGTTTGTATCCAGTCTGTATTTGTTAGGGTCAGTTGAAATGAATAATTTTTTTGTTTTCGGGTAGTGCGTGTCTGCGTTTTTCATGCCCGCAGAGCCAATGCCAATGATAATGTCGGTATTATTATTTACCGTTTTTATTTGTTCTTCAGGAGTGACTGTTGAAATGACCATGTCAGAACGTTTAAGCTGTAACTTTTCTGATAGCTTCTGGATAATGTTTGAGTGCAGTGTGTTGTCTGGAGAATAAATAATAAACACATGATGATCTGGAGTATTTTTTTTATGCGTTGGTGTTTCTGTAGCTACTGTTTCAGCTATGGCAGTATGCGTTAAACAGAAAGTTAATAGCACTAGTATATGCATGAGCCAGTGTTTAAACTTACTTAATTGCAGAATTCCTTGTCCGGTATTATTCATTCTAAGAATCCGATGCTTAAAAATTCAGCCTTAAGTCTAAATAGGCCAGTGTGCTATGCACAACCTTTGGTGCATTACTGCTACTTGGGTTTTCCTGATAGTCACTGTAATCACCCAGCAGGTTTTTTAGCACAACAGACAGGCTGCCATTTGCCTGATTATATTTAAACCTCCTGGAGAATCGCATATCCAGTGTATGGTGGTCGTCAACACCACCACGTACATCTGTCCACTTAAAAGATTCAACATAATAGTAGGCGAGACTGCCACTGACTTTTTCATTAAAGCGTTTGCTGCTTATAAATGAAAAACTATGTTGTGGTGCTGATTCTGAGAAAGCGCCGAAGTTACTATTTATGTTAATAATGGCGGCACTTGCAATGAGTCTTAATGTGGCGTCAAGCTGGTAGTCCAGTTCCAGTTCAAGTCCGGTAGATGTGCTTTTGATGGGATTTCGGAAAACATGAATGATGTCATTGAATAATATTATCGGTAGGCCGGGGTCGATGTCCGTTTCTCTTACAGTCTTAATATAATGGCTGATATCATCGTGAAATAACCGAGCGTTAAATAGCAGAGATGAGTTTATAAATTCGCCTAGATAGACAATCTCTCGACTGATGATTTTCTCATTTTTTAAATCCCGGTTTCCTAACACGACATTCTCCAGCAGAGAAAAATCCGTGGGATTGCCTCCGGATGCTGTTAAATCATGTGAAAAACTATATTTTGCTAAGGCTTCAACGGTAAATGGACTGCGTATTGCCTGGCTAATGCCTAATCTGATTTTATGGTAACGATTGAATGCGTGAGAAAAAGAGAGCCTTGGTGAGAGTTCGGTATCACTAAAACTATTGTTTTCAACCAGAGCACCAATATTAACCGTATTCATCTGATTGATATGCCATTCTACATTGGCAAATGCACGATATTGCTCATGGCTGACTGTTTCATCTGTACCCAGATATAGTGATGATTGCACAAAATCAGCCTGTGCGCTCAGTCCCCAGACCAGCTTTAGTTCTTCATTTGGTTGGATAAACTGTGTCAGTTCCAGGTTATGTCTTTCCGATTTTATGTCGGCATTGACTTTAAGTGTGAAGGGGTCAAAAGGAGGGATGCCGAGATCTAACAGCTCTGATGCATATCTCTCCTGTTTATCTGATAGATTGTAATAATATTGTAGTAGCAGCGTGTTTTCCTGATTAATTGCTTTCTCCCATTTTAAAAACTGGAAAAAACGCGTATTTTCAACTGTGCGTGCAACAGGCAAAATTTCAGAGTGGTTTCCGTCAGCCTGTTGTTTATTCTGCCCATAACCACCCTGATAAGACAGTGTGTTTTTATTGTCTACCTGGTAATCAATCCGGTAGTCGATATTATTACTTTGCGTGTCGTTAGGGTAGTCAAATTCATTGGCGCTATCCAGTCCGGCATCATTAAAGGTCGCTACGGTGAAGCGATAATCAAGCTTGCCACTGCTGCCACCATATCGGTAGGTAAGGTCTGCAATATCATTATTACCAAGGTTACTCTGTATAAACGAACCCTGATCTTCTGCTGCGGTTCGGGTGATGATGTTGATTGCAGCCTGAAAGCTGTTTGCCCCGTATGTGGCCAGGTTAGGCCCGCGAGAGACTTCGATTCGCTCAATATCGTTAATATTGACCGGTATAGCTTTCCAGTTAATGCCGCCAAAGAAAGGCTCATAAATTGAACGCCCATCAATCAATACCTGCATCTGCCTGGAGTACTGGTCACTGTGGCCATGATAAGCAACCACATATTGCGGTTCATCTCCAAACTCATTGCCGCTAAAACCGACCTGCATACCAGGGATAAGGCGTAATACCTCTGGAATGGTTCTGGCACCAGAGGCTTCAATGGTTTCGCGGTCAATCACCGATATGCTAACAGCGGCATCGGCTACCGGCTGTTCCAGTCGATTAGCTGATAAAACCATAGGCATTTCAAAAAACAGCTCATCACCCGTGGCAAATAGCGGTGTTGAGTTGAATGAACACAGGCCGGTGAGCAGTGGGACATATAATTTGTAGTGAGGGGTTAATTTGGATTTCAGCATAGGGGGCATGCACTAATTATTTAAATTCGGGTAAAGTGGAAAGCAGAATATTGTAGCAACGCCATCCATGGCTCTTTGCTAAATACTATCCATCCATGAATATAAATGTAAAATACACTAACTACTTTACCGCTTTATCGCAAACTAATCGAGCCATCTGATTAACGACCATTAGATTAACGCGGCTTAATATATAACATAATGAATGAAATGAAATATTTGACGCTGGCGGATACCATTGGCAATACCCCGTTAATTCGCCTGCAACGGTTGGTGAAAAATAGTGGCAACAGCATATTGCTTAAACTGGAAGGCAATAACCCTGCAGGTTCGGTGAAAGACCGCCCGGCTTTTAACATGATTACTCAGGCGGAAAAGCGAGGTGATATCAAACGGGGTGATACCTTAATTGAAGCGACCAGTGGTAATACAGGTATTGCACTGGCAATGGCAGCAGCGGTGATGGGATATCGCATGGTTTTAATCATGCCGGATAACATGAGTATCGAGCGCCGTGCAGCGATGAAGGCTTATGGTGCGACACTGATTTCGGTGAGCCAGGAGCAAAGCATGGAGGGAGCGCGTGACCTGGCCTTGCAAATGCAGGATGAGTGCAAGGGCATTGTGCTGGATCAATTTAATAACCCTGATAACTCGGATGCGCATTACCTCAGTACAGGCCCTGAAATCTGGCAGCAAACGCAGGGTGAAATTACTCATTTTGTTAGTGCCATGGGGACAACAGGGACTATTATGGGTGTATCCCGATTCTTAAAAGAACAGAATCCCGCTATTCAAATTGTCGGTGTGCAACCTGAAGAAGGCTCGCGCATACCGGGCATTCGCCGCTGGCCTGAAGAATATCTGCCCGGCATATTTGATGCGGCCAGGGTAGACCTCACTCTGGATGTTAGTCAGCGAGAAGCAGAAGAAACCACACGGCAGCTGGCATCAAAAGAAGGCTTGTTTTGCGGCGTGTCATCGGGTGGAGCATGTGCTGCAGCATTAAAACTCAGCCAACAGGTTGAAAATGCGGTTATTGTTTCTATCGTATGCGATCGGGGCGATCGTTACCTTTCTACTGGAGTTTTTTCTGGTTAATTTATAAATACAAACTATCCGCGAAGAACGCAAAATACGCAAAAAAAGCAAAAATAAAGTTTTTTAGTAACTACTCGGTGTAATTTGAGAAAATGATGCAGGTAACTGTAGTTGTAATGTGTTTTATTTAAATAACTTAGTTCTGCATCTGTAACACTAACCACCTATATATTAATTCTGAAATTTCAAAAAATAAAAATATTTGATTGCTCTTTTTTTGCGTATTTCGCGTTGACGTGCATGGACGCACTAATGTCGCGGGCGCATGGAGCGCAGGAGC
>JAFLJY010000003.1 GCA_022712755.1 Gammaproteobacteria bacterium | reverse complement strand
CATAAGATAAAGCTTCTGCATGGGGCGTATTGCGGTTAAAATGAGAAACTCCGAATGAACAGGTTATACGGATTGCTTCATCATCGCCAATTTCAAAAATCTCTTTTTCAACACATAATCTGATACGCTCAACAACATCGTTTGCTTCACAACAATTAACCTCTGGCAGACAAAATATAAATTCCTCACCACCAAATCGGGAGACAACGTCATGCTCCCGGATAGAATGACGAAAAACATCGGCTACCTGTGTTAGCACTTTATCGCCAGCATCATGCCCATAGCTGTCATTCACTTTTTTAAAATAATCAAGATCTGCAATCGCTATTGATGAGGTTATATTGGAACGTTTAATGCGATTTTCTTCCATTAAAAGCACCTGTTGGAAAGCACGGCGATTAGGCAATCCAGTTAAAAAATCAATATTACCTAAAGACTCTGTACTGTCCTTCGTCAGCAATGTCAGCATCTCAAAAAAATCACTTTGCTGGTCTATAAACGCCTGGTAACACTCAAGCGTAATCGCTTCATTATTCTTCAGCATTTCGATAAGTTCAAAAACTTTTATGTGCATAGCCTTGTGCAACACACCTATTTTCTTAAAAACAGCGTCTTCGGTCAGTATGGGGTTGGTCACGTTGTAATACCATCGACCGAACTGGCATCGTTTATAGGATTCCCCTTCCGGGCACAAATGCAGTGCATGTACATCGTTACACACCAGTGCTTTGTTTACATTGGATAACCAGCTAAGATGAGTAATAACAGCCACTTCCAGTGAATCGGTTAATGACTCAAGTTCCATGCGACTCAGTTGCTGCGTTAATTCAGAATACATAATTTAAACCCCACTTTATTTAAATCCAGCGCGTAGCCCGTAGGTTGGGGTGAGGCACGAACCCCAACTGTTTTGTTTGTGACGATCTCCGTCCTTTGATTGGTAAATCGCACCGCCTTCCTGGCTCTTTGCGAAATACCGTCCATCCATGGACATAACGGCACGTCCATGTGCCACTACTGTTGGGGTTCGTGCCTCACCCCAACCTACGGGCAGCCCACTTAGTATTTAACAAAGCCGCTCTCACCTTGATCCATGTCATAATCATATCCCGCCGCTTTATTCGTTTCTGCGTTATCAACGCTGCCTACTTGCCCAATGACCTGCAATTTAGTACTTCGCCGTTTTGTTCCTGCAGAATGCGCATCTCTACGTTCATGCCCTGCTGCCACATCAGTCTCTTGCGCCAGGGTAAAAAAGCGCATTGCCTGACGCTGCCCATCTACCTGCGCAGACAGTTCTTCTGCAGAACTGGCCAGCTCTTCAGCTGAGGCTGCTGATTGCTGTACCACCTGATCAAGCTGCTGCAATGCTGTGTTGATTTCTCCCGAGCCCACATCCTGCTCTCTTGACGCGACGCTAATTTCCTGCACCAGTTCGGCTGTTTTCTGGATATCCGGCACCAGCTTAAGCAGTTTATCGCCAGCCTGCTCGGCTAACGTAACCGTACTACCCGACAGATCGCCAATCTCACCGGCTGCTATCTGACTGCGCTCAGCCAGTTTGCGCACTTCGGCGGCCACCACGGCAAAACCTTTACCGTGCTCGCCAGCGCGTGCGGCTTCAATCGCTGCATTCAGGGCCAGCAAATTTGTTTGTCGGGCAATTTCCCCAATAATCGAAATCTTGCCGGCAATCTCTTTCATCGCGCTGACAGCCTGCACCACTGTCTGACCACTTATCTCAGCATCATTTGCAGCCTTTTGAGCAATCTGCTCAGTCTGACTGGCATTGTCGGCACTCTGGCGAATATTGGCGGACATTTGTTCCATTGAGGAGGAGATTTCTTCCAGCGATGCCGCCTGCTGCGATGAACCCTCACCCAGGTCTCTTGCCGCGCTGTTAACCTGTGAGGCAGTATTGGCACTACTATTTGTATTATTATTAACGCTACCGATGACACCAGTTAATTGTTCAATTGTGGTATTAACATCGTCTTTGAGCCGGGCAAATACACCGTTATATTCACCTTCTATTTGCTGCGTAAGATCACCCTGTGCCAGTGAACGTAACACGCTAACCACGTCATCGATACTGGTACTGGTGGTCTCTAACACCTGATTAATACCTTCTGCCAGTTTTAGATAAAAACCGTTTTTTCCTGCTTGATTAATGCGTTGCTTGAAATCACCAAGGGCAGCCGCCTGGACAATGCTGGCCACTTCATCTTCAACGCAGACCTCTGCGGTGCGGTTTATCCATTCCACCACCGTGCCAAGACGTTCGCCCTGCTCTGCATTATTATTGGTAGAAAACACGGGTGTAGCAGTGATTTCCATAGTCAGTTTACCCATAGGCATTGTGGCGTTATAAGTATTTTCATGCCCCGTCAGTGAGCTTTGTTGTGATGCAGAGTTCATCTCAAACTGGTCAATATTACTGCCCATTAACGCATTGGCATTAAAATCAGGCAGCACTTCTTTTAACTCATCCTCCACTTCACAAAACATATTCTGCACCGCTTTATTCATGTAGATAATGTCGTTATTAACATCAGCCATCATGACATTGGTGGAGGTGACATCCAGTGCGGTTTTAATACGCCCGGATTCAATCGCCTGATTTCGTGCTTCGCTCATGTCTTTATCAAGTCGAGTTTGCAGGTTTTTTAACTCCCCCAGCAGTAAACCTAACTCGTCTTTACTATGTACTTTAATCACATTGTCAAACTTGCCGGAACCGATTTTTTTAAACAGGGTTATGATAGTGTTAATTGGCGTAACAATGCAGATAACAATAGCAACCGCCATAAACAGGGCTATTAACACTACCAGCAATGACAGACCTGTTTGTACAAAGATTAATGAGCGATTATTTGCAATACGATCATTTAACAAGACCTCCAGTTCTATTACTAAACTGTCGAACAGGTCTATTGCTTTGTTGATTGCATCGCTACCTGCGTTAAATAATTCAGCAGGCTGCATGTCATCCATGCCATCTGCGTAAATCAGACCTTCATCTACGGCATCCAGAAATAACTGAGTTGATGATGTAAACGCACTCAATTTAGCCGATAATAATGAAAACAACTCAGGATTATGTTTTATTGCTATGTCGACATTATGTTCAATAGTGTTAATTTGATCTTTTAGCAGGGCTGAGCTGATTACAATATCGGTTATTTCCTTTGTACTATGGCTGCCCTTTGCCAACATGCCAGAACCTTTACCGCGTAAAATGCCCAAAGCATCCAGTAAAGGTGGAAGTCGAACCACAATTACGTCCATCAGATAATAACTGTCCAGTTGTGTATCAAGGATGAGTTTACTGGAATTGGCTACATGGGAAATTTTGTCATTGATGTTATTTATCAAGGCGCTATGTGATGCGAAACTTTGCGAAACTTTCATATTTTCTGCCGCCACGCCAAGTTGCGACCAGTCGGACTTAAAAGATTGCCATAACTCATCCATATCCAGTGTTTCTCCCAGCTCGTCTCCCAGACCGGCATGGATAGTTTCAACAGCATCTATGGCCTCACCAATTTGCTGACGCTTTTGTAACAGCTTTGGCTGGAATGATTCATCACCATTTAACAGCGCGTTATTCATACCACGGTGCTGCGCAACATTTATAGCTAAACGCTGCAATGGTTTTATATATTCAACGCCATAAATCTTTTTGGTATCGTTAGTAAGCTCCCTGTTTAACTCCAGGAACAGCAATGTCATTAAACCCACAATGGGTATAATCAGGGCAAGGATAACAATACCAAGCTTATGGCTAAGTCTGACATTATTAAATAAATTCAAACGCTGCATTAATGGCATTTTAGATGTGTTGCCCGGGTTTTCTGTGCCTGGGTTTTCTGCATTACCTACTGTTATGTTGTCCATTTTTTTCTCCTGTATATTTTGCTGTAGTAAAAAAGCTAGCCTGCGTATACAATCACTCTAGCAACCACTCCAGACAGACATAAAATAAAACCAGGTAATGCTGGTACACTACTGATTTCTCATTGCTCACCAAACTCGCAACTGCATACTTTCCAGACTTTCAGTCAAACGTGATATCAGGTCGCGTGACAATAAAAACAACTCCATCACCTGAGCACTATCCGGGTGCTCGTTTTTAGTCAGCAAATCAAGAAGCTCTTCCAATTGAAAAGCAAGCAGTGATAAGCCTTGCTGACTGATAAACTGTTCAGCGCCTTTAAAACTATATATTGGACGAATTAGTTCACTCATTCTGGATATTTGATTCACTAGCTCGGTGCTATCCGGCTCTTCAAGCAGATTAAACAATAACGGCTCCATCTCCTGCATGGATTCGGAAGCGTCTACCAGCCACTCTAAAAGCAAACTTAGACTTATGTTTTCCATATATTTACCCAATTTAGCAATACCCGATTAATATTTTTTAATGCCCATCCGTTCAGCAAAAACTTTACATGGGATTACATATCCCAAACTAGGTATCGACAACAATGTCCCAAACTATAGGGCAAACTCAATAAAAAGGACAATTATGTCCTATTTGTGTATTGCATGATGGCAAAACCATGAAGGCAGATCTGGGAAAAATATCTGTATAACAGGTCTAAAATTTGAGCCTGGCATAAATTAATCCTGGGTTTAGCCAATCACACCCCCTATTCTGAGTCGATATCAAACTCATTTTGTATTACTATTAGTAAATGAAGTGCTGTCACATCACTACTCTTGCGTTGCTGTTGCCAGAAAATTGCTCCTGCATTTTCTGTATACCGTCCATCCATGGACATAAAAAGAGGGAATATATAAACAGGGTTGAAATACTATGAAAATCAAAGACACAAATGTATGCTTGAGGCTCGGCGAAGAACGTAAGCGTTTAAATTTAAGCCAGAGCAAGGTTGCCGTTTACTGCGAAGTCAGTACCAAAACCATCGGTCGTTGGGAAAAAAATACCCCGATACCAGCTGACAAACTCGCCTTGCTAGTACAGCTGGGTTATGACACCACTTATATTCTGACCAATCTAAAGCTGGCACCACAGACTGCCGGTCTGGACGCAGCGGCAACGTTATGGAAAACCACAGCCATTAACGAAACATCCCAGCAAAACACCGCAACCATCAGCAAAGAACAGGAAACATGGCTTAACATGCTGGAAAGCCTGACGGGTGGTGACCAGGAACGTCTACAACAAATTGGTCTTGCGCTGGTGGGTTACTCTCAGGCTAAAATAGATAAACAAACGACTTAGAGAATGAAACTCAAAGAACTTATTAAACTCATCAAGGCTGATGGCTGAGTTCAGGTGAGAATGCGAGGCAGTCCGTAGGTTGGGTTAGCGATAGCGTAACCCAACGTTTATGCATACCTGGCTTTGTTGGGTTACGCTATCGCTAACCAAACCTACGTACTGCCCGCCGAATAGCTCGGATGTGACGCTGGGCAATGGTGGGCAATGCCCACCCTTGTTAATTGGACATAATAGTGTTTTTTTGCGTTTTTCGCGGACTATATTTTTTAAGTTACTTAAAAGAGAGTCTGTATCATCATAATAATTTAATTTCATTTTTTAAGCATAATACATCGGTTAATTCATCACCGTAGATAAATATTCTGTCTCCTGTCGCTCACGCCTGGCAATATCCTGATAGGTGCCCACATAATGCGCCACCTCTCCAATATGATCCTTCACCGCGGCAATAGTCAGCCTTTGCGCATAAAGTGCTCCGTCTTTGCGTTTATTCCAGAGTTCGCCTTGCCAGGCACCTGTTGCAACCACGTCACGCCATAGTGTTTTATAAAATACCTTGCTTTGTTTGTCGGATTGAAAAATACGGGGGTTCAACCCAATCAGCTCTGTCGCTGAATACCCTGTCATTTCCTCAAAAGCCGGATTAACACGGATAATGGTGCCGTCTTTTTCAGTGATAACTATCCCGGCATGGCTGTTGAATATGGTTGCCGCCAGTCGCAATTCATCCAGGTTGCTGACACGCTCGGTAATATCCTGCACCAGCCCCAGTGATCGCACAGGTTTATCATCGTCATCAAAGCTGGTATCACATTGTTCATGCACCACCCTGATGCCTTTACTGGTCACTACTCGATGAATAATGTTATACGGCGTTTTATGTTTAAGTGACTCACTGTAGGCGGTTTCAACCCGCTCTCTATCCTCAGGATGAACGGCTTGCAGAAATAATTCGTAAGAAGGCTCAGACCTGGCCTGGTCTAAATCAAATATCTGAAATATTTCATCTGACCACTCAAGTGTATCTTTTAGCAGATCAAGTTCCCAATAACCCAGTTTCGCTATTCGCTGGGTTTCACGCAAAATGACATTGTGTTTTTTAATTAATGTTTCTTTGTTTTTTTGATCAGACAGGTCACGTATAAACGCATTAAAAGCCCAGCCATTCTCCGTCTGTATAGAGGTCATTGCCAGCTCAACAGGAAAAACATGACCATCACGATGCAATGCCAGTGACTCTAACCGTTTTGACAAAATTGATACTTTATCAACCTCAATCAGCCGCCTTACCCCCTGCAGATGACGTTGACGAAATTCTTGCGGAATAATTGTTTCATGTATTGGCTGTTTTCTAATTTCTGCATACGACCAGCCAAACATTTTTTCAGCCGCAGGGTTCCACTCACTAACCATGCCATGCTCATTGATGACAATAACAGCATCCATCGAGGTATCGATAACCCGTTGCAGTCGCATGGCATGTACATTTAAGGTATTTTTAAGTTCAAGTTCCTGCGTAATATCCCTGAATACAAGCACCACTCCAATAATTTTATTCGCATCATCAATAATTGGCGCACCATTTTCATAAATCTGATAACGCCTGCCATTAGCAGCAATCAACACCGATTCTTCAGCCAGTACAACAATGCCTTTCTCTTGTCGCACCCGTTCAATCAGGTCATCAACTGGCATACCGCTATGTGCATTCACCACTTTGAACACTTCTGACAACAGGCAACCTTTAGCCTCTTTAAAACAGCATCCTGTCAGACGCTCTGCTTCTGGATTCATGCAGGTGATACAGCCGTGAATGTCGGTTGCGATAACGGCTTCACCGATGGATCGAAGTGTCATTTCAAGATTTTTTTCGCGCACTGCATGTTCGCGTCCTGAATGATGCTGAAAAAGAAAAAGAGCAACGAACAAACAAACAGTGAACAACCCGCTCGTCCACCACAAAATTTTGTAGGCCTGTAGACCTTCTGTTATATCGCCACCGCGCGGCAATCCAATAATAAAAAGTAAAACAATAAATGCAAACAATAAAAGCAGAATGCCGCCCCACAAAACCCGGCTATTTTTCACCCTTTTCCTCAAATTAAAACCATTTGCAAAAGTCATGTTTCACCCGGAAAAACAGTTGCGTTCACTAAGCCCATAGACAATAACATCAACCTGTTCTAACAAAAAAAGACAAATAAGTGGTATTCCTCAAAAAACAGGCATAATCACCAATATACAGACATATATTGCTCTATATATAGACATATATAGGAATACCTATAGGCATTCATAGGTATATACACAAAAAAAACAGATTATTCTATACTAGACAATAGTGATATACCGGATATAAATGTCTGGTATCATCAATAAAAACCTGACAATAATAAAACCACAGCAGTATTTATAAAATTTACAGCCATAGCCTTAACTGCTATATATGGAAAACTTAGTCAAATGCAAAAACAACTCTTACACACAGACAAAGAGCTGATTAACCTGCAATATGCGCTGGATGAACATGCCATTGTTACCATTACCGATGCCCAGGGCATCATCACCTACGCCAATCAAAAATTCACCGACATTAGCGGTTACAGCCAGGATGAGTTACTAGGCCAGAATCATCGAACAATAAACTCCGGCATGCATGACAGTGAATTTTTTCAGCAACTGCACAGCACACTATCTACCGGTCAAACCTGGCAGGGCGATATCTGCAACCGGGCTAAAAATGGCTATCTCTACTGGACCAATACCACCATCATGCCGTTTATGAATAAACACGGTGAGCCAGAGCAGTATATCGCCATGCAGGTCGATATCACCCGGCAAAAAGACCTGGATAAAGCGCTGAAAATCAGTGAAGAACGTCTTGCCCTGGCGATGTCGGTAGCCAATGATGGCATCTGGGACTGGCAGCTGGAGGATAACAACGTTTATTTTGATGAGCGTTATTACACCATGGCGGGGTATCAGCCGTTTGAGTTTGCCGGTGAATTTGCACAGTTTCAGCAACGGGTGCATCCTGAGCATGTTGACTCACTGCTGAAGGCTTTACAACAGTATCTGCAAGGAAAAACCGACACATTTGATGTCGAATTCAAGTTCAGAAGAAAAAACAATGGCTATATGTGGATCAGAGGGCGTGGAAAGATTGTAGAGCGTGACGATAACGGCAAACCTTTACGTTTTGTTGGCACGCATTCTAATATCACCCGACGCAAATACACCGAACATGAACTGGTTGAATCGGAACAGCGTTATCGCCAGATATTTGAAACCAGCCAGGCGGTTATGTTAATTGTTGACCCGGAAGATGGCTGTATTGTTGAGGCTAACGAAGCCGCCACAAGATTTTACGGTTACGATATCGAGAGCTTAAGCTCAATGTCTATTTCAGATATCCATCTATTCTCTAAAAAAGAAAAGAATAAAATTCAAGACATCAATAATAAGATGCATTTTGAATGTCGCCACCAACTGGCTACAGACGAAGTTCGCGATGTAGAGGTCTATTCCAGCACGGTACAAATTGATGAAAAAACCTATTTGTACTTAATTGTGCAGGATGTCAGTGAACGAATAAAGGCAGAAAAACAACTTAGACGCGCACAGAAAATGGATGCTATTGGTCAGCTAACCGGCGGTATTGCGCATGATTTCAATAACATTCTCGGCATTATTCTTGGTAATGCGACACTGCTGGAGAGGCAAATAACGCAGCATCCAGATGGCGACGAAAAAGCGCAAAAACGCATCAATGCCATAAAACATTCGACGCAGCGTGCTATTGATGTCACCAGACAATTACTTATTTTTTCGCGCACTGAAGCCACCAGCGTAGAAGCCGTTGATATTAATCGTAAAATAACAAACATGCATGATTTACTGGCGCATTCGCTGACACCGCAGATAGAAATAGACTACAGGCTGGCAGAAGATTTGTGGCGAACTGAAATAAACCCGGGGGATTTTGAGGATAGCCTGCTCAACTTAATACTCAACCCGCAAGCACGCTGTGGGCGCTGATCTCACAGGTGTTTTTCGCCGAGGCACAGCGAAGCTGTCAGGCGGCCGTGCTGAGAATCGCTGCGTTGTGGGCAGCCCTGGGACGAACCGTCTGCGATGTCAACACGGGAGCTTACTGTCGTGCTCGGTTGAAGATTCCGTTTGAAGCGGTGCGAGACATCACGCGGCAGATCGCCCGTGATGCGGAAGACCGCGTCAGCCATGACGACGTCGATGAT
>JAFLJY010000002.1 GCA_022712755.1 Gammaproteobacteria bacterium | reverse complement strand
TCGTGCTAAATACCAAAAGCAAAAAGGCACGAGCCAGTGTCAGTCAGGCAGTATTAAATTATGGCTTTCGTTTTTTTGAATCACATACCCTTTATACTGCCGGTGAAGTGCTGAGTCGGCCACGCATCTGGAAAGGTGAGATGGAAAATCTGAGCGTTGGTTTGGCTGAGGATCTGGCTATTAGCATCCAACGTGGTGCGTATGATGACCTTGATCCGGTCATGGAAATCGATAGAAACATTGAGGCACCAGTAAACCTTGGTCAGCAGGTTGGTGTAGTAAAAATCTCACTGGATGGAGAAACACTTACCACCGTGCCTTTGGTTGCCCTGGAAACCATTGATAAAGGCAGTTTTTTTCAAATTGCAAAAGATTATGTTTTGCGTATGATTAATTAACCCGTAGGTTGGTGTGAGGCACGAACCCCAACGGACTTATTTTTTCCACAGATGAACGCAGATAGACACAGATTAGTGACACAAGGATGTGTCGTTTACGAACCAAAGGATGGATAAAAGCTTTTTTTATTGTTACTTAATTACTATTTTATTTTTTTATCTGTGTCTATCTGCGTTCATCTGTGGAAAAAATTGTTTTTTATTATTTCGCGGATTTTAGCCATAAAGTACATCACATGAATAACTTACCAAACATTGTTTACTTAAACGGCTCGTACCTGCCAGTAGAAGAAGCCCAAATTTCCGTGATGGATCGGGGTTTTCTTTTTGGTGATAGTGTTTACGAAGTAGTGCCGGTATTTGGCAATAACCTATTGCGTGTTGATGAACATTTAACTCGATTACAAAACAGTTTGAATCGAGTTAGCATGGTTAACCCACTAAATAGTAAAGAGTGGGCAGAAATTTTTTCGCAATTGCTCAATAAAAACCAGGGTGAAGATCGCGCCATCTATTTGCAGGTTTCACGCGGTGCTTACCCTGTGCGTGATTTGAGTATAAAAGAAAATTACCCAGCAACGGTTTTTGCCATGATATTACAGGTGACACCACCGGATATGGAAGTGGTTTCAGCCGGTATTTCCGTGATTACAGTTGATGACTTTCGCTGGCATGCCTGCGATATAAAATCGACTTCACTGATAGCCAATGTCATGCTCAAGCAGCAGGCAAGAGTAGCCAATGTTGAAGATGCGATTTTAATTAGAAAAGGCATGGTTACCGAAGGTACCGCAAGCAATGTATTTCTGGTTAAAGACGGAATCATTCTTACGCCACCCACAGTGCATGCCACAGGAAATCAATTATTGCTGCCTGGTATTACCCGTGACCTGGTGATTGAAATTGCAGAAAAAAACACCATAGTAGTACAACAACGAGAAATAAAAGAGACCGAGTTATACAGCGCAGATGAAATCTGGATGACCAGCTCAACACGTGAAATCGCGCCGGTAATTCGCTTGAATGGAGAAGCCGTGGGCGTCGGTATGGATGCGGGTGTTGCTGGCGAAATGTGGAAACGGGTGATGGATTTATACCAGCAACATAAGCTGCTGCTGCGTAGCAGCAATGAGCAGTAGCACATGGATGTGGTGCTTACGAACCAGTAGTAGCACATGGATTTGCTGTTAACGAACCAAAGGATGGAGAGGATGGAAAAATTAAAAATTTAGTATGGTAGCCAAGGTTGGAGTGAGGCACGAACCCCAACAAACAATCGCACATATGAATGTTGGGGTTCGTGCCTCACCCCAACCTACAGGCTACGAGCTATAAAAAGGTTTAGTTTTTAATTAATTATGACTGATGATAAAGAAATAAGACTGCATGATTTAACCCTGAAAGAAGGCGAAACCTTGCTGGAATTTCCCTGTGAATTCCCAGTTAAAGCCATGGGTTTAAGCTGTGACGAACTTGAAATAGCCGTGCTTGAAATCATCAACCGTCATGTTGAAAACCTGGCTGAAAATGCGCTGAAGATTAAACCCAGTAAAACCGGTAAGTACACAGCGATAACGATTACCATTACCGCACACAGTAAAGCGCAGCTGGATGCCATTTATATAGATCTTAGCGCCTGTGAGCATGTTTCTATTGCTTTGTAATATAGCTTTGTCTTCAACCCTTAAAAGATCTTCTACCACGCTAGTAGGTTGGGGTGAGGGACGAACCCCAACAAATATCTGCGCGTAAAATGTTGGGGTTCGTGCCTCACCCCAACCTACGAACTACGAGCTTTTATTTATGCCTACTGCTCAGTCCATAATATGCCACCATCTCGGTGAAGTTGATTATCACCAGACGTGGCAAAACATGCAGACGTTTACCAACACTCGAAACCACAAAACCGCAGACGAACTCTGGTTTCTGCAGCATCCGCCGGTTTACACCTTAGGTAAAAACGGCAAGGCAGAACATGTATTAAACCCGGAAAATATCCCGGTCGTCAATTCAGATCGTGGTGGCCAGGTAACCTATCATGGCCCCGGTCAAATTGTGGTTTATACACTGCTGGATCTAAAACGATTAAAATTGGGTGTTCGCGAGCTGGTTACCACTCTTGAGCAAACCATCATTGCTTTACTTGGTGATTACCATATTACCGCCAGCGCAAAACCAGAGGCACCGGGTGTCTATGTAAATAATGCTAAAATAGCCGCGCTGGGTCTACGTGTGCGAAAAGGTTGCAGTTTCCATGGTCTTGCATTAAATGTGGATATGGATCTCGAACCTTTCAGTAGAATAAACCCCTGTGGTTATCAGGGGCTGGAAGTGATTCAGATAAAAGACTTTATTAAAGATATAAAAGTTGCAGAGGTGACGGCTAACTTACAGCAGCGGCTTTTGAAAAAACTCAGTGCCGAATAATTGACATGAACAATCAAACAGTAAATATTAACAAAAAAAATCACAAAGTTGTCACCGGTGAAAAACTCAAAGGTGCCGAAAAGCTCGCGCGTATTCCAATAAAAGTGCAACAGCCAGCACAGCAATTACGCAAGCCAAACTGGATACGCGCAAAACTCCCCTCTAATGTAAATGTAAAAAAACTTAAAACCATACTACGCCAACAAAAATTACACACCGTGTGTGAAGAGGCCGCCTGCCCGAATCTGGGAGAATGCTTCGCCAAAGGCACTGCTACCTTCATGATAATGGGTGACATCTGCACCCGCCGTTGCCCGTTCTGTGATGTTGGTCATGGTCGCCCCAACCCTCTGGATGAAAAAGAACCAAAGCATCTTGCCGAAACCATTAAAGCCATGCGCCTGTCTTACGTGGTGATTACCTCGGTAGATCGTGATGATTTACGTGATGGCGGTGCTGCACATTTTGTGGATTGTATACAGCAAACACGCAGCTTAAATCCAAAAATAGAAATCGAAATATTAGTCCCCGATTTTCGCGGGCGTATGGATGTGGCATTAGATATCATGCACAAAGCACCACCGGATGTGTTTAACCACAACCTCGAAACCATTCCGCGCCTGTACAAAAAATGCCGTCCCGGTTCAGACTACCAGTGGTCGCTGGATTTGCTAAAACAGTTTAAGCAAAGCCATCCTGAAGTTAAAACAAAATCAGGCTTAATGTTAGGTCTGGGCGAAAATTTGGATGAAGTCATAGAAGAAATGAAAGACATGCGAGCACATGATGTTGACATGCTAACATTGGGTCAATATTTGCAACCAGGTAAGCATCACTTACCTGTTGAGCGTTACGTTACACCGGAAGAGTTTGACGAGTTGTATACCGTTGGCATGGAAATAGGGTTTAAACATGTTGCCAGCGGGCCAATGGTGCGTTCGTCCTATCATGCTGATTTACAGGCGCATGGTGAATTTTCTAAAAAAAGTTTTAAGTTTTAAGTTATAAGTGAGGAAATGATGGGTATTATATTCAAACCAATACGCTGGATTCTGGGTCAAATAATTATTTTTATAGACTGGATAACGCGACCAAAACCAATGCAGCGTTCTGTCGATGCACAAACTAAAATAGATCAGCAAACTAAAAAAATGGCGTTATACCATTTTAAAATGTGCCCTTTTTGCGTAAAAACACGTCGACAAATTCACCGTCTGGCACTAAACATAGAAGATCGTGATGCCCGCAATGACCCGCAGTGGAACAAAGAGCTGGTCAGTGATGGCGGAAAATATCAGGTGCCCTGTCTAAAAATAACTGCAGATGATGGCTCAGTAGAATGGCTGTACGAATCAACCGAAATAAACCAGTTTCTCGATGAAAAATTTGCGGTGAGCAATTAACAAAGCCCGTAGGTTGGGGTGAGGCACGAACCCAAACAAATACCAGTCACTGATGCCAATGTTGAGGTTCGTACCTCACCCCAACCTACAGGCTCACACAAAAAATCACAGTATTTGGAAGTGAAGATGTTTAAAAGTTGACAGAAATGTTGAAAAATGAGCAAATTCATATCAAAAAAGTCGGAATATTTGCTGCAAATTAAGCTTTTATGGGCTATAGAAGTTTGGTACAGTAATTGCATTTGTATTATTTCGTAAAAAAACTATAATTCAACTCTTAATTTATTTCATACAAATATCATTTTTGAGTGCATCGTCTCCTGTGAAATATCAGGTTCGGTCAATGAAATTCGTCAGTCAATGAAAGTAAAGGAAATTCATCCCATGATTAAAGGCAGTTTAAATAAATTATTTTTTATAACCATACTTTCATTTGCCCTGGCGAGTTGTGGTGGTTCGTCTGATGATCCAGCTAAAGCCGACCAGGCGGCAGTCGATGCTGGTGCTGATGTGACTCAAGTTACTACTGATGCCAATTTCACTCAGTCAGCCACAGGTGGTTCAGGAACCGGTGCCATGACTTATGCCTCCGATAATACCGCTGTCGCCACAGTAGATGCCAATACGGGTCTAGTGACCATTGTTGCTGCAGGCACAGCCAATATCACGGCTACTAAAGCTGGTGATGCCGACTTCAATGCGGCCAGTGATTCTTATCTGCTTACGGTTAATAAAGTTGATCAGGCAGCATTAAATTCCGGTGGTGACCAAACTAAAATCACCACGGCTGCCAATTTTATCCAGACAGCAACCGGTGGCTCAGGAAGCGGATTAGTAACCTATGCTTCCAGTAATCCTGCTGTTGCCACAGTTGGTAGTGTTAGTGGTGAGGTTGACGTTGTTGCTGTAGGTACTACAAACATCACCGCGACTAAAGCTGCCGATGCCGATTTTAATGAAGCTAGTGATTTTTATGTGCTTACTGTAAATCCAGTCCCCGTCGTGAATGTTGCACCAACAGCCAGTGCGGTCAGTATTGCCGATAATAACGGCGGTACAGCCTTGATTGGTGACAGCCTGACAGGCAACTACACTTATGGTGATGTTGATGGTGATCTTGAGGGTGTGTCTACTTTCCGCTGGTTGCGTGATGGCACGGCCATTGCTGGTGCTACCGCCTCAACCTACACCGTAGTTGCAGCCGATGCAGGTACTGACATTACGTTTGAAGTCACCCCGGTTGCCGCAGCAGGTGAGTTAACCGGCACAGCGGTAGTTTCACCAGTTGCCCTGACAGTAGTCAATGCAGCGCCCACGGCCAGTGCGGTCAGCATTACCGATGATAACGGCGGTTTAGCCATAATTGGCGATAGTCTGACAGGCAACTACACTTATGGTGATGTTGATGGTGATCTTGAGGGTGTGTCTACTTTCCGCTGGTTGCGTGATGGCACTGAGATTGCTGGTGCCACGGCCTCAAGCTATACCCTGGTTTTAGCCGATGCAGGTACTGACATTACGTTTGAAGTCTCCCCGGTTGCCTCAACA
>JAFLJY010000001.1 GCA_022712755.1 Gammaproteobacteria bacterium | reverse complement strand
AGGTTGAACAACTTGATGCCAACCAGAACCCGCAAGTAGAGAATGTAAACTACCAGCATGCAAATGCTACTGGTATGCAACAATCACAAGCAGACGATGAGACACAGACTACTGACAAGGCTGTGGCACAGCCCTACCATCGTGAGCAGAAAAAAGTAGGTCGCAATGAACCCTGTCCTTGTGGTTCCGGTAAAAAATATAAACAATGTCACGGCAAGTTGTCTTAGGACGTCAGTTGTAAGTTTTATGTTGTATGTTATAAGTTATAATAACTGTAACTACTCAGCGTATTAGGTAAATAGCATCAACCCCTAACAGACTAAATACCTACAGACTAAACCCCAACAAAAAATCAATAACCTGCAGTCTTCTTACAGAATACGCTGAGTAGTTACTAATAACTTACAACATACAACTTAAAACTGATTATTAATTATGGCAGTTGGGCTTCCTGAACCTGATAAAATATTTCCTGTTGCAGGAATAAAACTCGCGTCTGTTTCTGCTGGCATCAAAAAAAATGGCAGCAATGATCTGGTTGTTTTTGTTATTGACAATAACGCAACCTGTGCTGCTACCTTCACTCAAAACGCCTTTTGTGCTGCGCCGGTTACACTGGCAAAAAAACATTTGTCACTGTTTTCAGCCGAACGTCCAGTCAGAGCTTTACTGATTAATTCTGGAAATGCCAATGCCGGTACCGGTGAAATCGGCGAACAAAATACCCAACAAAGTTGTCTCTGGTTGGCAGAAAAACTGCAATGCTCAGTCGAACAAATCCTGCCATTTTCCACAGGCGTTATTGGTCAACAGTTACCGATGCCGGCACTGCAATCGGGTATCGATAAAGTAGTAAATAATCTGGCTGAAGATAACTGGTTAGCTGCAGCAAAAGGAATAATGACAACCGACACGGTAGCTAAAGCAGTGTCAAAAACCACCAACATCGATGGGCAGTCTGTCACCATAAGTGGCATTGCCAAAGGCTCTGGCATGATCTGTCCAAACATGGCGACGATGTTATCTTTTGTCACAACAGATGCAAATATTGAGGCGGATTTTTTACAGCGGTGTTTGTCTGATGCTGTAGAGAATAGTTTTAATGCGATTACCGTTGATGGTGATACGTCAACCAATGATGCCTGTGTATTAATCGCCACTGCTAAAGCAAACCATACACAACTAAACAAGAAGTCATCTCAAGCCACAATATTTATTGATGCTTTAAATGAGGTTTGTCTGCACCTGGCACAGGCTATTGTGCGTGATGCTGAAGGTGCAACTAAATTTGTTACTGTTAGCGTTTCCCAGGCAAAAACAAAAGCAGAAGCTAAAAATGTTGCTTATACTATTGCGCATTCCCCGTTGGTAAAAACCGCCCTTTTTGCCAGTGATCCAAACTGGGGAAGAATACTGGCAGCGGTCGGTCGCGCAGGCATAAAGCAACTGGACATAAGCGGTGTTAATCTGTTTCTTGATGATGTCTGTATCGTTCGCGGCGGCGGTGTTGATGCAAACTACGTGGAAGAAAAAGGTCAGACGGTGATGAATAAAGAAGAGATAACCATTGCTGTTGAATTAAACCGGGGACAAGATTCAGCGGTTATATGGACATCTGATTTGTCTTATGATTATGTTCGTATTAATGCTGAGTATCGTACCTGAGATATACAGTAAAATACTTTTTATTATCCACAGATGGACGCAGATAAACGCAGATGTTTTTCATGTACCCACGTTATTGCATGGTAAATGAAAACGCGCATATATTTAAAACAATAAATATTTTCATCCATCCTTTGGTCTGTAAACGGCACTTCCTTGTGCCACTACTCTGTGTTCATCCGTGTTGACGTGCATGGACGCACTAATGTCGTGGGCGCATGGAGCGCAGGAGCGACCATCTGTGGATAATTATTTCTTGTTTATTAATGACCTTTGCATATAGCCAATAATTTTCCTATGTCTGATATCGTTCACATTGCCGTCGCAGTCATCGTTAATAAAAACAATGAAGTATGTGTCAGCCTGCGTCATAAAAACGCCCATCAAGGTGGTTTGTGGGAATTCCCTGGTGGAAAAGTAGAGCAGGGTGAAACTATAAAGCAAGCACTGAGCCGTGAAATCAGGGAAGAGCTTAATCTTGAAATCAAACAATCACGCCCGTTAATAACCATTAATCATAACTATCATGACAAAGCGGTGTGTTTGCATGTACTTAAAGTCACGTCGTACCAGGGAGAGGCAACCGGCATTGAAGGCCAGCGGGTAAAGTGGTTGCCAATTTCCCAGCTGTCTGCTGATGATTTCCCTGCAGCTAACCTGGCCATTATCAAAGCGGTACAGTTACCGGATAAGTATTTAATCACAGGAAAATTTACTGATAGTGAAAATTTTGTTAATAAATTAAAAAATGCGCTTAACAGCGGCATCAAACTGATTCAGCTACGACTGAAAGATAATGGAATGCAAAATAGCAGAGAAGAGTTAAGTCAGACGCAGTTTTTACTCGAGCAGACAGCAAAATTATGCAAGCAGGCTGAGGTAGATTTAATGTTGAATCTATCAGCAGTCCATTTACACAGGGTCGATTTATCAAAAATAGAATTTTCTGGTTTTCATGCGGACAGTAGGGTATTAAATACTCTGTCACAGCGACCAGAGGGCGTTTTATTTTCCGCGTCCTGTCATAACATGGAAGAGTTGCTACTTGCATATAAGTTAAAGGCTGATTTTGTTGTATTATCACCGGTGCAGAAAACAGCCAGCCATCCTGATATGCAAGCAATGGGCTGGCAGCAGTTTTCTAACCTAGTAGAAAATAGTCTCGTTCCGGTATATGCATTGGGTGGTGTGTCCGAAAATGACCTGGAAACCGCCTGGCAGCATGGAGCACAGGGGATAGCGGCTATTAGTGCGTTATGGGATGAATGATGAGTTATGAATGATGATTTAAAAATAACAGATAGGACTTTTGAATTTGCAGTACGAATAGTAAGGCTGTGTCAATATTTAGAAAAACAAAATAAGGTATATCGAACACTCGCTAACCAATTACTGCGCTCTGGTACTTCCATTGGAGCTAATACAGAAGAGGCGCAAGCGGGACAAAGTAAAGCAGATTTTATTGCAAAAATGTCTATCGCCAGAAAAGAATCAAGAGAAACTCTTTATTGGCTGAAGCTTTTAAAAGCAACTAATTTAGTAGATGAGAATATGATAATGGAAATAATAAAAGAATCCGATGAATTAGTAAGAATATTAACAGCCATTGTTAAATCTGCTCAAAAAAACAAAAACCATGAAAAATAATTCATCATTCATAACTCATAATTTATAATTAATTTAAATCGCACACATTTTTAATTTAAAGTCCACGTCTTCCTTGCATTGTTCGGGTCGTAGTGCAGGGTCATTATTTTTCATAAAACGGATTGAGAAGCGATGTTTGCCAGCGCTGATTTCCGGGTAGTACATACTTTCTTTGGGTATAGATATCCGCAGTAATAATATCGCCTGGTTGCTATCTAGTGATTTTTGAAAAAAACCATGTTGTGCGATTTCATTTGTATTATCGCTACTCTGCCTTAATACATCCAGTATTAATTGAATGGATCTGTCTAACTGGGCAAATGGCTGAAACCACTGCTCTATATTTTTTTTTCGTATGTCTTTCGGTTGTGTCAGCCAGTGTTTGAGTGCGGGTAAATCAAAGTCGCAGATGCTGCCGGGAACAGAACTTTTTTGCGCAATGGCAGCTAGCAGTTCGACATTTTTCGTTACCTGACCCGGTTGTCCTCTCTGTGCCTGTAATTCGCCAATGTGTTGGCGTATGTTTTTCAATACTGCAGTCAGCTGTGACTGGTCGATTTGTGGACGTTGTGATAGCCGTCGCAAGCGTGTATGTTGGCGATCGAGCTCTTTGAGTACTTCGGATTTAATGTCGCTTCGGGTGGTATAGGCCAATATCTCAAGTATCGCGTTAATGGCTACACGGTTATTCCAGTTTGACCCATGTTTTAGATGGAAAGCATACTCCTGAAAGAGTTTTTCGAGACGAAGAAAAGCACGTATTTTTTCATTTAAAGGTTGTTCGTAAATGTGAAAATCGGTCACTGTGGTGTTTCTTGCTTCGTTAAATAGTAGGTTCTACAGAATTTTACACTTTTTGCCCTCATAGTGTGACAGCAATTTTATATGTAGGGCATCTCTTAATTCTGTTTGAGTAGATTTGTGCTTGAGAGATTCAAGAGCAAGGCGAAGATCGCAGCACACGTGGAACATATTGGCACATAAGTTGCGAGATTTTCAACGAAGTTATTGGATTTCTCAGGTGTTAAGATGCCAATCATGAGAAGTGGCACACGGATGTGCCGTTATGTCCAGGGATGGACGGTATTTCGCAAAGAGCCAGGAAGGCGGTGCGATTAACGCACCAAAGGATGGAGTTAAGAGATGCCCTGTAGTCGATTCAACTAATTAGTCAGGATAATTGCTGGTATTTTTTATCTAATTGCCTAACCTGAGAGGCTAGATAGTCGAGATTATTGTTATTGTCGATAATATCGTCAGCAGCGCTGATACGTTTATCATCATTTACCTGACTGCTAATTATTGCGTAAATTTGAGCAGAACTTCTGTCATCACGTTGTTTAATACGTTCGACTCTTACCTTCTCTTCTGCTATCACCACAAGTATGCGGTCGATAAGGTCAGTAAAACCTGTTTCCAATAATAAGGGGATGACAACAATTATGTATCCCGCCTGGGTGTTAAGCGAGCTGAAATGTTGTATTTGTCGGCTGACCTCGCTTCGTATGGCAGGGTGTAAAAGTTTTTCCAGTTGCTGTTTTTGTTGTTTGTCGCCAAATACAATTTGTGCCAGTTTTTTTCTGTCGAGGAAACCTTTAGCATCAAGCACTTTATTGCCAAAAATCCCCACGATTTTTTTCAGCACCGCCGGGTTATGATTAATAAGCTCACGAGAAATAATATCGGTATCGATGACATTAATGCCCAGCGCCTGAAACTGATCAGAGACAGCAGTTTTACCACTGCCGATGCCACCGGTAAGTCCAATTTTTAGCATAGGCTTCTGTTTTTAATTACTAATTACTAATTACGAGTAGTTGTAGGGTGGGCAGGTTTTTTTGCCCACAGTTTAGTCAGGTTGGCCATATTTGGTTTCAACGCGTGGGCAAAAAAGCCTGCCCACCCTACAAAAACGAGAGGTAAGTCTGGTTAATGCTCTCGCCCCATAATAGAGCAACCCATCCTGCCACCGCCAGATAGGGGCCAAAAGGAATAGGTTGCTGCCGTTTTGTTTTACCTGTCAGTAACATGCTAATACCTGCTATGGCACCGACAACAGACGATAGCAGAATAATTTGTGGCAGATAACTAAAGCCCACCCAGGCACCTAGCGCAGCAAGCAGTTTGAAATCGCCAAATCCCATACCTTCTTTTTTGGTTAACAGCTTAAATAAATGGTAAACCGACCAGAGGATCAAATAGCCTGCCATTGCGCCAATAATGCTGGATTTTAAGTCGGTAAATAAGCCAAAAAAGCTGAAAAAGATACCCGACCACAACAAGGGCAGTGTCATGTTATCGGGCAATAATTGTTTTTTAAGGTCGATTAACGTAAGTGCAATTAAAACCCAGGTAAAACCTAAAGCAATCAGGGTTTGTATGGTCACGCCAAATTGATAAGCCACGACAAGAGATGCAATGCCAGTGACTAGCTCAACAGCC